>CAYMXD010000173.1:0-5465 GCA_964394095.1 uncultured Mesohalobacter sp.
ATTATGCCTATGAAGATATTGATGACCTGATTAAATCAGATTTTATATCACCGGAATTGGTTGAATATTGTTTTCAAGAATTCAAAGATAATATGTATTACAAAGAATACATCGAAGAAAATCCATGGGTTGAAGATTTTAAATTTTCTTTGACCTATTACAGAAAAAATACTTTCGAAACAATACCCAAGATAACATTAACCAATAAATAATGAGTTTTTTAAATAAAATATTCGGTTCAAAAAATGTAGGTCAATCCTTAAACTGGAAGGTTTTGGATGATAAAATGCAAATTGATCACGCCATTGAAGCTTCCAATGAAAAGCCGGTAGTGATATTCAAGCATTCCACCCGTTGTGGTATCAGTCGGATGGTATTGAATCAGTTTCAAAACAATGCTGATTTTGATGAAAACCGGGTGCTTCTCCTCTACTTAGACCTGTTGGCACATCGTGATATTTCAGATGAAATTTCAAATCGATTTGGGATCCTGCACCAATCTCCACAATTGATTATTTTAAGAAATGAAGAAGTTGTTCATCATTCATCACATTCTGCTATTGTGCCTTCCGCAGTAGAACAAGTATTAGATTAATATGAATGACTTTTGGCCCTAACTTTTAAATTTTCAAAATCAACATAAGTTGGATTTGACTTTGCTAAATTTCAATAACCAATTAATAGCCTATATTTGCGGTCAGATTTTGTTTAATGCAATTCCCTATATACAATGCAACTTGTCGTATACCTTATCGTCTATCCTTTTATCTGGTTGATTTCAATTTTACCTTTTAGACTGCTTTATGGTGTTTCTGATGTCCTCTGTTTTTTTATTTACAGAGTTTTTGGGTATCGGAAAAAAGTCGTCAAAGAAAACCTTCGTCTTGTGTTTCCGGAAAAAAGTGAAAAAGAAATTTCGACAATTACTTCTAGATTTTACCACCACTTATGCGACATGATTTTGGAATCTTTAAAATCTTTGTCTATTAAGGAAAAAGATATCAGAGAGCGGTATAAATTCACAAATATTGACCTTATATTAGACATCGAAAAGCGTCAAAAAAGCATCATACTCATGTGTGCCCATTACGGGAGCTGGGAGTGGATTTTTATCTTGCAACGCTATGTCAATCACAAAGGCTATGCAATTTACAAAAGAATTGGAAATAAGTATTTTGACAGACTTGTACGAAAAATAAGAGCCAAATACGACACGCATCTTATCACAACAAAAGAAACCTTTGAAGTGTTGAGTAACTCTCAAAAAAAGGGAGAGCTTAGCATTAATGGTTTTGTCTCAGATCAATCTCCTAAATATTGGAAAGCACTACATTGGAACAATTTTATGGGCATCACAGTTCCTATGCATACAGGTGCCGAATATCTGGCTAAAGAATTGGATATGGCCGTTGTATTCTTTAGAGTTAAACGCATTAAGCGCGGTTTTTACGAAACCACTTTCGAAACTTTAGCCGAAAACCCAAAAGAGTATAAAAACTATGAAATCACCGATATGTTTTTTGAAAGGGTTGAACAGCAAATCAGAGAAGCTCCGGAATATTACCTATGGACACATAAGCGCTGGAAACACACGGATAAAAGCCCTTCTTCCTTATTCCCTAAGGGAAGAAATTCTTGAGGTATAGAAGCCCATTTTTTACCTTACACAGAAAAGAAATTTTGTAGGAAAGCTGCAAAAACTTTACATTTTGTATTGTCCGATTTTACATTACAACTCCAAACTTCGTACTTCTAACTTCGTACTTGTTTCTTATAATAATTTATATTTGTAGGCTTAATTACAAATGAATGGTAGAATCTTTTGATGTCATTGTTATTGGTGGTGGACCGGCCGGTGGTCAGACCGCCCGAAACCTTCCAAAATTAGGCCATAAGGTTCTTTTAGCAGAACGTTATAAAAGTTTTGAAGACAACAACTTTTCCAGTGCAGGAATGACGCTGGTACCGCTTGAAGAATTTCAACTGCCGGAGTCTGTTGTTGGCGCCTATTGGAAGAACCTCAAAATTCAATGCACCAGGGATGAATATGCATGGACAAGTCAAGAAAAGAAAGGGGTTGTGCTCGATTTTGGTCGATTGAGACAATTTTTGGCAGATGAGGCTTCTGCAAATGGTGGCAAGGTATTGATGGGGCACCGCTATATTAAAAAAAATGTTCTTGATGATGGCGTTTTAATCGATTTTGCTGACGCTGAAACTAAAAAAACGGTTCAGTATAAAGCAAAGTTAGTTGTCGATGCCACCGGTCCGGTGAGGAAAGTCATGTATGACAAAAAAGACCATCAGCCGGAAATGGTTTTAGGCAGTGGTATAGAATACCTGATAAAAGTTGACCAAAAGACTTATAACCACTACAAAGATGATTTGATTTTCTTTCTGGGTCATAAATGGGCTTTAAAAGGCTATTCGTGGATTTTCCCCATGGAAAACCGAATTCTAAAAGTCGGTGCCGGTAAAGTACACATTGAAGCCAAAGACCAAGATGCCACCAACAAAACCACCAAAAAACTTACGGAGAAAGTCATCAAGGATTATATCAAAGCAGACAATTATGAGTTGCTCGATGTTCATGGAGGAACATTACGTTATAGCCCAAGTATAAAAGATACATTTTATAAAGACGGTGTTGTAGCTGTTGGTGATGCCGTTTCCACCGTAAACCCTCTGGGCGGTGAAGGCATTCGTTATGCTATGCAAAGCGCAGATTTGGCCAGTAAACATATTGACGAGTACCTAAAAACCGGCCTCAACACCTTTAACAAATACCGCAAAACCTGGCGAAAACGCAATCTTTTGAAATGGCAGATTTGCGAAGTCTCCAGTAAACGGGTGTACATCAAATACAGTGATGAACAAATTGAGAACCGAATGAAATTCTACCATCAGAATGCCAGTTTTGATGAAATCATCAATGCGTTATTTTATTTTAGATTTAAAAATTTGATGAAGCGTATTTTTCAGGTGTATCAGGTGAAGTTTCAATATATGTTATCTGGAAAGAAATTTTAAAAAACATGAGGATTAAGCATACTCTTTTTATCGTTACCATTTCATTCTGTCAACATTTTGTGAAAAACATTACGATAAATAGTAAACCTATTATAGAAGAGGGCAAACTTCTTCTCTAACTTAGCGAATATAATACTTAAATCAAGTGATGAATCATAGTTAAGTTACACTTTCACCACAATACTTTCACTAATCGTTGTGCTATAACGTTGTGATAAACGTTCCTGGCGCATCTTCCATACGCGACCCAAATCCTGACTGCCAAATTTAACTTTGTGCCGCCCTATGGTTTCATTAAGGTGATCGATGTGTTGCATGAGCTGATGGTGCTTTGGGTTTTTTTCTGAAAACAAGCTGAGTTGCTCGGTGTTTTCAGGTTGTAGTTCCATCACGATTACGCCTGCCTTTTTGTATTGGTATTCGGGTTTATAGATACGATCTAGGGCTTTTATGGTGTATTTCACCAAATCTATACTGGAATTGGTGGGATACTCCGTCTTCACAACCGTACTGCGGTGATATTGAGCCAAATCCTGTCTGAATTTATTGGTTCGAAGAAACACATGAATCAACCGGCACTGCGTTTTCTGTCGACGCAGCTTTTCTCCACAACTGATGGCAAAACTGCTTACCCGTTCGCGTATAAGGTTGTAATCGCTGTACTGCTTATCAAAAGAGCGCGTTGTGGCGATGGCTTTTTTGTTGGCCACGTCTTCCAAATCTAAAGTCGGTTGGCCTTCCAGTTCTTTCTTAAGCCGAAGACCGACAACGCTCATTTGTTTGCGCACCCAATCGTCCGGCAGCTGCGTAAAATCGTAAGCTTTAAATATCTTTTTGGCCTTAAGGCGGTTGGCGTGCTGCCGGCCAATGCCCCAGACATCGTCAATATCCAGCCATTTTAAGGCTTTTAAACGCTGCTCTTCGGTCTGCATGACATAAACCCCGCCTGTTCTTTCGGCAAACTTTTTAGCAATTTTATTGGCAATTTTGCTCAAGGCTTTAGTCGGTGCCACACCAATACTCACAGGAATTCCCGTATTTTTATCGACGGTAGCTTTAATTCTGCAGACATAGTCTTCAAACTTATAATAGTCGAACCCTGAGAATTTTAAAAACGCCTCGTCTATACTGTAAATCTCCACGTCTGGTGTAAACTGCGATAGGGTATTCATCACCCGCTGACTCATATCGCCGTATAAAGCGTAGTTGGATGAAAACACTTGGATGTGGTGCTTTTCAAACACCGATTGGTATTTGAATGCCGGCGCACCCATAGGCACACCAAGAGCTTTAACCTCATTGCTTCGCGCGATTACACAACCATCATTATTAGATAATACAGCTACAGGCTTGCCATTGAGACACGGATTAAACACCCGCTCACAGGAAGCGTAAAAGTTATTACAGTCAACAAGAGCAAATAGTTCCATAGGCCTCTCCCTAACCCTCTCCAAGGGAGAGGGGACGGATTTTTCTTAATTGTATATGAGTAAATTATACTTTATCATTGACTATTTTATTGCCATTTTTTGGTTCCCCCTTTGGACCTGCCTAAAGGTCGGCAGACGTGGGTTAGGAGGCTCTTTACATATTCTTAATCACAGACGTCACCACACCCCAAATCACAAACTCGTTGTCTTCAGTAACTTTCAGTGGCTTATACTTTTTGTTTTCAGGCATCAGCCAGAGGCTGTTTTTATCGAGTTTGATGCGTTTTACCGTAAATTCGCCATCGATAAAGCAGACGGCAATTTTACCGTCTTGGGGTTCGAGGGACTTGTCTATAATCAACAGATCGCCGTCATCCAGTCCGGCGCCGGTCATGCTGTCCCCGCTTACCCTACCGTAAAAAGTGGCATAAGGGTGTTTAATCAGTTCTTTGTTTAAGTCTATACTCAGGTCTAGAAAATCATCTGCCGGACTTGGAAAACCTGCACTAATGCCTTGATTAGCTAAAGGTAAAGCCATAGGAGACTGTAGCACAGGCTTATAAATTTGAATTGCAGAATACAGGTGTCTCATAGCATAATTTTAAATACAAATTTAGGAAATATTCCTATTATATGGATATATTCCGATATTATTTAACAGGTGTTGAAAGGCATTTTTTTATACTATAGATGCTGTAGTTACTATTGTTGCTATAGACATGTTTATAACCTGTCATTCTAAAAAATGCGACAAAAGGAGCATTTATTCAGAATCTTAAGCTTTCTATCTCAATATGGATACTATTGATCCTGTTGATGCTATATTTTATTAAAATACTGATATACAGATTATTGATTTGATTTTTATATGAAAGTTCCTAAATGGCCGCCGACCATATTCCAATTTTTTATAACATTTAGCTACTAAACTGTTATAAAGTAAAGTGTTTCTTTGAGTCTAGAACATTAAGGTATTAAGGAACATTAAGGGGTAGACATTTAATT
>CAYMXD010000174.1:0-5455 GCA_964394095.1 uncultured Mesohalobacter sp.
AATACTTGAAGCTGTAAGTAATTTTGACTTTAAAGTTATTATTGCAGTCGGCCTTGGAGCCATAGCAGGTATTTTATCCTTTTCAAGGTTGCTAAAATGGCTTTTTAACCGACACGAATATCTTACACTATCTATACTTACCGGGTTTGTTTTTGGGTCATTAAATAAAATTTGGCCCTGGAAAAAAACCCTAACTGTTATGAATAAAGATACTGGAGAAATTTTATCGTTTTCTTCGGTATCTAATATGGTGAATCTTAATATGTACCAAAAAACATCAAATGATTATGAGGTCTATAAAATAATTTTAGAGAAAAGCGTATCTCCTTTTAGCTATAGTGAGAATCCACAACTCATTTTACCAATTACCTTGACCATATTTGGTTTTTTAACTATTTTTATATTAGAAAAATGGTCTAGTAAAAAATCATAAATTGAAGCACGTAATATACGTCTGGGTTAGGTTTATTGGTAGCTGAATAGGTTTTCTATATTTATTATATTCATAACAGAAATCTATGTGGTTGTTTGACCTTAGATAAACAAGATGCTCAATAGAAACAATATTGAAGAATGTAATAAATTTTAACGGAAAGCCTATTACTAAAAATCATTTAAAGATAATGGGCAGAATTTGAACAAGCATCCACATGGATTGCAATTTTATTTATACTTTTAGGCATTTCAATCATACTTTTTTTGGTTTGGTATGACAAACAAAACAAAACGAAGCGATATGTATAAATACGGACTCATAGGAAAAGGCATAGATTATTCATTTTCAAAAGCTTATTTCAACAAAAAATTTGAAAATCTTAAGATCGATGCACATTATGAAAATTTTGATATTGATAATATATTAAAAATTAAAGCTATTCTTCACAAGGAAAAAAACCTTAAAGGCTTAAATGTTACTATTCCCTACAAACAAGAGGTTATAGATTTTATAGACGTTATTGAAGATAATGCTAAAGCTATACAAGCCGTTAATACTATAAAACTAAAAAACAACAAACTTTATGGGTATAATACCGATGTGTATGGCTTTGTGAAATCTCTGTTTCCCCTACTTGAAAAGCACCACCAAAAAGCAATAGTTTTAGGCACTGGCGGTGCATCAAGAGCGATTTGTCATGGATTAGACTCATTTGATATTTCTTATCTTATAGTTTCAAGAACACCTAAAATGAAGAATCAAATTTCTTATACCGATTTAGATAAAGATATTATAGAATCGCATAAGTTAATTATTAACTGTACGCCATTAGGGACTTCACCAAATATTCATCAATCTCCGGATATACCCTACCAGTATATTGGCAAGAAACATTTGTTATACGATTTGGTCTATAATCCTAAAGTATCTACTTTTTTGGCTCAGGGAAACAATCAGGGCGCTAAAATCTGTAACGGCTACGATATGCTGAAATTTCAAGCTGAAAAATCATGGAAAATTTGGAATAGTTAAATTTTTTCCAATACTTGTAAATCACATATCCACATAACACAGGTACTGAAAAGAATATTCCTGCATTTACACTACCAGATTGCCTGTGCCTTTAATAGATGAAGTGGTTACTATAGGGTCGTCAATTACCCACCACAGCACATTTCTGCAAGGTAGCAAAAATTTTGAAGATTTCTGACAGCTAAATTTTAGGGTATAAACCCAATCCATAAAAAATGCTAAAAAACTGATGATTATATACCAATCGAGTCTTGGTGATGCCATAGCATTAAGATTGACCTGCGATAAGACTTATTTCTATGCTTACATTTTTGGGGAGTTTAGCCACTTGAACAGTTTCTCTTGCAGGCGCAGAATCTGAATTAAAGTAAGTGGCATATACCTCATTTACTTTTATAAAATCATTCATGTCTTTTAAAAAAATACTTACCTTCAATACATCATCAAAAGTAAGTTCAGCTTCGTTTAAAATAGCTTTTAAGTTTTTAAAAACCTGATGGGTTTCGTTTTCAATGCTATCATCAACGAGGTTCCCTTTCAGGTCTAAGGCTATTTGTCCAGATGTAAATAATAAATCACCAAATTTCACAGATTGGTTATAAGGCCCTATCGGGTTTGGTGCATTTTTAGTATTAATAATGTTTTTCATTGTGGTATGTTTTAATTCAAGGTTCTGTCGGGTTCTCTGTTTTTATCGTATTTAATGTCTCTAAATATACCTGATTTTATGCCTATAAAGAAAAACCAGGACCTTAATTCTCCTATAGGTCTCCAATTAAAACTCATTTGCCAGCTTTTTAAGTCTCTGCTAAATTGAAACTGTGTAAACGTAAATCCCGGGTTTACAAGGTCAAAGCCTGAGGAAGCACTTATAGACCAACGCGGAGAAAGCTCAATATCTCCTGAAAACATGATTGAATGACTGGATATTTGATTTTGTCTGGCTGAATTATTATAGGTCATGGCGTATTGTAAATTAAGATTCCAAGGTGGTTTGTAATTATAAAACTCATTCTCGTCTTTTTTGGACTCCTCCTGATTTCTGTTATTTAGGCCAGGGTTCAGAGGATCTCCGGAGCCAAATAAATCATCTTTACGACCACCACTTAAAAAGGTTTCATTTTCAAGGTCGTTTTCATCTTCTTCATCATCAGTATCTTTTTCGAAATCTGTGCTGGATAGCTTATAGCCAAAACTGACGTTCGCTCTTGTAAGTCTAACTAAACTTCCGCCATTGTTTATGTTTAAAGTATTTATTCGTCTGTTATTGCTATCGAGGGCGTAAATATCAAAGGCTCCAATAAGGTTTATGTTTACTTTTTGATCAAAAAGGGGTACAGTTCCACGAAGTGCAATTGGACTAAGTTTTAAGGAATCTGCAGCAAAATTATAATTTGTACTTAAGCCTAGGTTATTCAGCAGCTTTACTTTTTTATAAGCTTCTTCGCCGGTGAGGGTAGTATCTTTTTTCCTAACTTTTGCTTCAAAATCATTCGTGAGAGATAATGATAATCCACTGGAAAAATTAGGATTTGGTGCACCATACAATGTGCCTTCAAATCTTGAGACTTGTTGTATGCGGTCAGGCGCAGACCCAACTCCAGGGATTGTGATATCTTCATAATATTGGTCAAATCCAGGATTAATAGAGTAGGAGACGCTTGGTCTCATCACATGGCGTATGGCTTTAATTTTCTTGTTGTCTCCAAAACTAAACATGCCGTAAACGGTTGTCCCTACACTGGCATTTGCGCTATAGGTTCTATAAGAATCAAACCCGTTTATAGTATCACGTTTTATGGTTTGTGTTTGTTCATCAAAAAAGGGGTCAAAGGTTTTGAATAGCCAAGTTTCATCATAATTTACGCTAGTGGAAACACTAAAGTGATTAAAAACTTTAAAGTTTGTAGTAAGTGGAATAGAGTGTTGTAAACCTGAATCTAAATCTTTAAACATTTGTGGTTTAAGAAATAATGAATCTGTGGTTTGTATTCTGTTTTCACCTCTAAGGTTGTACTGTACATTTATATTTTCTAAAGCGCCTTTCTTTGCTCTAAACTTCGGCTCAAATGGAAAAACTCTATTAATACTAAATTGTAGAGTAGGTAGAGTTAAATTAATTAATTCTGTATTCGTGTTTTGATTATGGGTAGCAGAAATATTTAAATTCATCCCCGGACCGGCTTCTATGGTTTTAGAATACGATACGGAAGAGTTCAATGTATTGTTTAGGAAATTACCTGTATTCACTTGATTTACAGATTGTCTAAAGAACTGACTTGAGCCCAAATTTACTGATGCTGAAAAACGAGAGCTCGGACTAGCTTTCTGATCTTGACTATGGTTCCACCTAAAATTAAAAATGGTTTGTTCCTGAAAATTGGGGAAACCTCTTTCTTCTATGAACAATTTTTCATAGCTAAAGCTTACTCGCCCATTAAATTTATACCTCAAAGCGTAGTTAGAATCTAGGCGTAAGCCATAACTACCATTAGAATAGATATCTCCTAAAACCTTTAAATCTACGTAATCGTTTATGGCAAAATAATAACCGCCATTTTGAAGAAAGAAGCCTCGGTTTCTGTTATCGCCGAAGGAAGGAATGACAAACCCCGAAGATTGCTTGTCTGCCAGAGGGAAAAAACCATAGGGTAAACCCAGAGGTGTTGGTACATCTGCAATGTACATATTTACCAAACCTGTCACCACTTTTTTGCCCGGAACAAATTTTATCTTACGCGCAAGGAAATAATACTCCGGGTTATCGATATCTTCAGACGTTGTAAATTTTGCATTTTGCATATAATACACAGAGTCATTCACCCTTTTAGACGATTCGGCTTTTATATTCAATTCGCCATCCTGTGTTCGGGAATTGTAAATTAATGCTTTTTTTGTTTTGTAGTTAAAAACAATACTATCGGGCTCTACAACTTTACTCCCTTGCTTAAAAACCGGGCTTTGAGTATAACCTGTAGAATCTTTTATGCCTGCTGCAAATACTTGGTTATTATTATTGTTCAGAATAATTAACCCTGCTGTGAGTTCAACATCGCCGTAAACAATTTTAGCCTCATCGTACAAGTACATTTTATTTTCTACTTTAGAAAGTCGTTTATAACCTGAGGCGTTTGTTTTGACAATATCTGTAAGGAAAGCTTTCTTTGTAGTATCTTTTTCAATACTGTCTTTTTCTATTTCTTGTTTTCTTTTTATAATATCTTTTGATTTTAGCGCTAGGGTATCTTGTGCTATAATGACAGATTTCTTGAGGTTTTCTGGTGTTGGTGGCAAAGTATCACCTTCAACCTGTCCGAACAAAGCGAAACTAGAAAACAATGATATGTATAAAAGTATGTATGGTATCTTTGCTTGCAAGATATATAGTCGTATTTTTGTTTAAAATATGCTTTTTAAAAAGCATCAAAATTACATATTATTATATGATTAGGTTGCAAAAAATTGAATTAAAGCTCTCATCAAATATAATGCCGTTGTACGTACTGAAACATTCACTCCTTTTTTTTATTGTGTTTTTTATGTGTTTTAGTACTTCTATAACACAGGCACAAAATGAAAAATTATTTAAAGTCGTCTTGGACGCAGGCCATGGAGGTAAAGATTCTGGTACCCATGGTTTTAATATATATGAAAAAGATATAGTACTAGATGTGGCGCTGAGCGTTGGAAAGTTACTAAAAAAGTATAATGATATTGAAGTTATCTATACCAGAAAAAAAGATGTGTTTATTGGCTTAAATGAAAGAGCTGTTGTAGGTAATAAAGCCAAGGCTGATTTGTTTGTATCCATTCATTGCAATGGAGTGGGGAGTTCTGCAGCCTCAGGAAGCGAAACTTTTGTTCTTGGTCTGCATCGCAATAAAGATAATTTGGAACTGGCAATGAAAGAAAATCAAGTGATAAAACTTGAAGAAAATTACGAAGAAAAATACAATGGTTTTGATCCTGAATCTCCAGAATCCTATA
>CAYMXD010000175.1:0-5443 GCA_964394095.1 uncultured Mesohalobacter sp.
TAGTAAATATGACCTAAAGCCACTTACGACCCCGAAGGGTGTCGAATAATTTTTTTGAATTTAAGTTTTACTTTTGAGTGGAAAAAATAGGGGTATCGGAATGAAACAGGTGTTATTTTGTAAACTTCGTAAAGCAAATATCTAAAATTTGGTTTTATTTTGGGGAAACTAAAGGATAAGCATATAATATTTTATCATTAATCACATTTTAAAGCCCACGATTTCAATCGTTAGTTTTAATAAGATATCATCTCATTGGCAATGATTTTAACCATTTACCTTGAAATAAATTGGAAAAATGAAATTGAGTACAAATACCAGTATACAGAAAGTTAAACGGGTAATGAAATTAAAAAAACAGTCAATAAAAATATCATTCAGCTAATATTCCTTTGTGTTCAATCAGTGGAACATCTTTTAAATTTTCTTCTGAAACACTATTAGGCTTAAAGATAAATGTTTTGTCGTATAGCCGATTATTTAGAAAAAAACTGACTTTAAATTCGTTGGTTAGTGCAAAAAGATCCTCTTGAATGATTTCAAATTTAGCGTAGCTTTTTTTTGGAAGCTGGTCAATCTTCTTTCTAAGTGTTGATGTTTTCTTTGTTTTCGTAAAACCATGACTGACAATGATAACTATGTTTAGGTCTTCTATACTGTCATTAATTACATAAACATTCCACTCACTAGAATCAGCTTCTGGCTCCTTAACGACTGCAACATAGACATCCTTAACTTTGGGTATCTCTATATCCTTTTTCATTTTGAAAAGTTGTGTATAAAACAAAAACCGTCCCTTTCGAGACGGTGTGTGAAATTCAAATGCTATTATTTAAATTTTTATTTTCTTAAAAAAATATTTAAATATTAATTTATAAAGATGTTTTTGACCCAGCACAGCTACAAATTCAGCCAATAAATTTGTTGGTTTGAGAGAATGTTTAATGTATTTAGCATCAATCTCTGCCCGTTGTTTATGTATATCAGCCTGCAATCTTAATATTTTAAGATGCTTGTTGATTTCATTCATAGATTTGTACTGCCTCAAAACTCTGCTTTTTATATATCTTCAAATATGTGATTAAATATTTTAAGAACTCTATTTGTAATAAATTGTTTGCCGAATAAAAGTAATAAAATAAATATTACAAAATAAAAACCCGCAATGATTAGGAATCCTAAATAATAGTGATTTAAAAGTTCTCCTAACCACAGACCAAACGCTAAAGATAAAAATGAAAGTAATACTAAAAAAACACTTACAATAACAATAAAACTCAGAATAAATGAGGTCGCCTTGATAAGTTTTTTATAGGCGTCAAGTTTGTAGTAAGCGAGTTCACTTTCTAAATATGACTTGGCATCGTTGGAAAGGTTCTCGAAATGTTTACTAATTTTATCTTTCGACATTTTAAGACTTTAACTTCTCAAGTTCTTTCACTAATTTTGAGTTTTTTTTTCTAAGATCTTCAAGCTCAGACTCCATATTAGCTAAAATATCATCAGCCTGATCGTTAGCTTTACTAAAAAGCTTATTTATTCTCTCTTCGAACTTAGTTTTTGCAGTTGCTGCATACTCATTGACCTGTCCTGATAAATCTTCGTATTCTTTACCGAGTTTATCTTTGGCTTTATTGGCCTCTTCTTTAAGCTGACCTCTGGTTTCTTCTCCGCTTTGAGGCGCATACAAAACACCAAAAGCAGCGCCAATGGCAGCTCCTGTTAGTAATGCAAATACGGTATTAGATGTGTTGTTTGACATGTTATATTTTTTTTATTGATTTCAACAAATTTAACGAATGAGATACAATATAGCTGTTAATAAGAGGTTAAGTAATCAAAGTATTATCAAAAAGTATTTTCTAATTTTCAAAACTCTTTACTTATAAAATTAATTTAAAATCAAACAATTTTAAATTCAAATCCTAAGTTTTCAGGCATTAATGCTTAAGTTTGCATAACTAAAATTAATATAATGGATTCATTTAATGTTGTTTTTGTAATGGGCGTCTGGCAATGGGTAGTTATTGGTATTGCTATTTTGTTGCTTTTTGGTGGCAAAAAGATACCTGAACTCATGAGAGGGCTTGGTAGTGGCATCAAAGAATTTAAAGATGCATCTAAAGAAGATGAAGTAGAAGATGATAAAAAATCAATCAAGTAATTTTTTCTTCCTTTTTATAGTATTTTAATTCAAGTTTATCGCCATCATAACTCGCGTAGGTAAAATAGTTTATCCAATCTCCCAGATTAACGTATTTACTATTTTCATTCAGCTGAATGTCTAAGGGTAAATGTCTATGGCCAAATATGAAATAATCATAATGTTGCTGTTTTAACTTGCGTTTGGCATATTGCACCAGCCATTCCTTGTCCTCTCCCAAATATTTAGCATCCTCTTCCCCTGAAATCAACTTATTTTTTACTGAAAGATGTTGCGCCAAACGGACACCTAAATCGGGGTGCAACCACCTAAACAGCCATTTGCAAAACGGGTTGGTAAAGACTTTTTTCATGCGTTTATAGCCTTTGTCTCCAGGGCCTAAGCCGTCGCCGTGGCCTATAAAAAAACGTTTCTTATCGATTTTAAATTCCTGTGGCTCGTGAAAAACTGGAATATTCAACTCCTCTTCAAAATACCCATTCATCCATAAATCGTGGTTGCCAACAAAAAAATAGATGTCGATACCAGAATCTCTTAACTCAGCAAGTTTACCGAGAATCCGTACAAAACCTTTAGGCACTACTTTTTTGTATTCAAACCAAAAATCAAATAAATCGCCTAACAAAAAAATGACCTGAGCATCGTCTTTTATCTCCTCGAGCCACTGCACAAGTTTTTTCTCTCTTGGCAGACTATCAGAAGATTTTGGCGCCCCTAGATGGCTATCGCTGCCAAAATAAACATGCTTACCCGACTGAAGTGTAATCTTATGCGTCATATTGCAAACTTAGTGTATTTTTTCAAAAATCAGTTTAGCCGTATTCATACTTGCGCCGGCACCACCTAATTTCTGCTCCAAATCGTAATAATCATCAAAAATTTGCTTTCGGTATGCCTTATCTAAAATTTTCTCGAGTTCAGCTTTAAGCTGTTTGGTATTGAATTCGTTTTGAATCAATTCCTTGACCACCGGCTTATCCATAATTAAGTTGACCAATGAAATATAATCTAAACTGATAATTCGTTTGGCAATATGATAAGATATAAAACTGCCTTTATAACACACCACCTCCGGCACTTTGAACAAGGCCGTTTCTAAAGTCGCCGTTCCGGAAGTCACTAAAGCTGCCGTGGAAACCGTCAACAAATCATAGGTTTTATTTTGCACAAATGAAATTCTGGATTGTCCTATAAATTGTTTGTAAAATTGAGTGTCTTGACCAGGCGCACCGGCAATCACGAACTGGTAATCCGGAAAATCGTCAACCACACTCAGCATCACGCTCAGCATTTTTGAAATTTCCTGTTTACGGCTACCGGGGAGTAGTGCAATAATGGGTTTTTGGTTGAGTTTATGGGTTTTACAGAATGCAGCTAAACTCACCGGCTGTCTTTCTTTTAAAGCATCCAGCAGTGGATGCCCGACAAAATGCACCGGGAAGTTGTGCTTTTTTTCATAAAAGTCTTTCTCAAACGGCAGAATGACGTACATCTCATCAATATCACGTTTAATGGCTTTAATGCGGTTTTCCTTCCAAGCCCAGATTTGTGGAGAAATATAGTAGTGGGTTTTGTAGCCTTTCTGTCTGGCCCATTTCGCCATGCGAAAATTGAATCCGGGATAATCAATAAACACCAAAACATCAGGTTGATAAGCTTCTATGTCTGATTTACAGAATTTGATATTCCTAAAAATCGTCCTCAGGTTCATGATCACCTCCGCAAATCCCATAAAAGCCAGATCACGGTAATGCTTGACCAATGTCCCGCCAACCGCCTGCATCAAATCGCCACCCCAAAACCGAAAATCGGCCTGAGCATCGACTTCTTTCAAAGCTTTCATCAAATTCGAAGCGTGCAGATCGCCTGAGGCTTCACCGGCTATGATGTAATATTTCATATTTAATATTGTGTTTACAAAGGTAAGGGAAATCTACTTTACATTTGACCGTTGTAGAGTTGAGAAATTGAATTATCACAAAAGCTCAATACTATTTACTAATCAAAATATTGATATTAAACACCTCTATAATCCCCTCAAGATACTTCTGCAAGTAACCACCCTTGAGAGGGAAGGCTAAGGAGAGTGTTTACTAATTTTCAACACTATATTATATTATTTTTAATCGAATTCAGGTTAATAAAATTACGATGCTATTTCAATATGTTAAATCATAAAAATAAGGTAGTAAAAACTATGTTTCAGTTGTTTTATCTAAAATATTCTTTAATAGACTCTATCCAAATCAAAAAAAAATGAAAAACAAATTTTTTATCCTCTTCATTTGTATTGCTCTTCAAAGCTGTTTTTACAATCAATCAGATGATGATGTAGTACCATCATTTGCAGGTAATTATGAGCCGGTTATCATGAATAGAGCAGATTTTGAAGCTTCGGTAGCTTATCAATCTGCACCTCAAACCATTGAAAATTCAGGTAAAATCTACGTCAAAGGCGATTATATTTACGTGAATGAAGTCAATAAGGGCTTTCATATCATTGATAATTCTAACCCTTCAAACCCTAATAATATTGGATTTATAAAAGTTCTCGGTTCATCAGACTTAAGCATAAAATCTGATGTATTTTACGCCAACACGGCCACAGACTTGATTGCTTTTAGACTTCACGAAACCAATGACTCTATATCTATAACTAAACGTAGAGCAGGCGTATTTCCGCAAATTTGGTCGCCTGAGGGGTTTACCTATCACGACCTTCAGGAAAATGACATCATAGTGGATTGGATTCCTGTCGATTAAAAATAATACTTCTGATAATTTTAAATAAAATGAGACGATGAAAAAAATAATATTACTAGTAGCGCTTCTTTTACTCAGTTTTTCTTGTGATAATGACAGTGATACTACTGGCAACACATTTACAGAAAACGGCCAGGGTGGGTCTTTGGCAAGATTTGCCTTATATCAAGACTACCTTTACGTCGTTGATGACACCAATTTAAATGTCTTTAGCATAACTGATCTGGAAAATCCGGTTCAGGTCAACACCGTTCCTATTGGGTTTGATATTGAAACTCTTTTTGTGTACAAGACCTATTTGTACATTGGGTCAAGAAACGGCATGTTTATCTATGATGCTCAAAGCCCCGAAGAACCGGCCTACCTTTCTGATGTACAACATTTTACAGCCTGCGACCCGGTAATTGCCAATGATACCCACGCTTTTGTCACCTTACATTCTAATATTGGTTGCGGCACCGACGTTAATCTTCTTGAAATATATGATGTTACCGATGTCACGAACCCCGTATTAAT
>CAYMXD010000176.1:0-5408 GCA_964394095.1 uncultured Mesohalobacter sp.
GGACAGAACAATTGTAGAAAATAGCATCAGAGCGAATTACAACTTCAATTCTTACCACGGACTTTCACTCCAATTCAGGCACTATTGGGACAATGTGATATACGACCAATTTATGTACAACTTAACCGAGGAAGGCAGAATAATTGAAAATACCAATCTACCTAAAACGCTTTTGGATGAAAACCCTGATGTGAACTTTAGCACCTGGAATGTGGATTTGAATTACGTCTGGCAAGTTGCTCCAGGGAGTTTTTTAACCGTCTTATACCGACAACAATTATTTGAAAATTCAGATTTTTCGGCTTTAGGCTTTGGCAATAGTTTAAATAGCCTATTTGAACAAGATCTTCAGCATACCATTTCAATAAGGTTGCAATATTTTATTGATGTAAATGAGGTGAAAAATGAAGTTTTTAACTAACTTTTTCATCATATTCCAAATAATTACGCTTCACAAAATCTAAAGCTGTTTTAAGAATATGCCCCATGCTTGTAGCTTCTCTAAATTTTATATCTTTCGTAAATTCTACAAGTTCAGATTTAAGTTGATTGACATTTTCTTCACTAGAGATGTTATCTTTCATCATACTCCTAATCAAGATTATAAATCGTTTTTGAGAGGTGATTAATCGCTTCGCTACCTGAGAACGTTCCTCTTTTTTATACTGTAAAATAGAAGATTCCTCAAAATGGTCTTCTACCAACTTTACCATGGTATAATTTTCCTTAAAAAACTGCGGTCGATACACTTTCAATTTGCCTTCAAAGTTTTGCTGATCAAAATCTATGGCTCTTATTTTGTAATCGACGTGATCAAAATCGTGCGTTGGAATCACCACATAATTATAAGACCGCATATCGCCCAAAAGCCTGAGCATACATCTCTCGTTGAATTTTACAAACTGCTTGGCGATTTGATTTTTAGCTCTTCTGTCTAATTTTGGCAAATATTCCTTTATAAAAACATCGCCGGGAATACCAGCAATATGCTCTTCTATCAGGGTATCTTTATAGACTAAAAAATTTATACGATGTGGCGATAAAATGTGTTCAAAGTCAAGACCATATATTCTTGAGGCATCAGCTTTTTTAACATAGAAATAGGTGAAATTATCGTTAAGTATATTTCTAATTTTTATTCGAAACGGCTTGGAATTGCCAAAGGTACAATAATCTATAGCATCAATATTTAAAAAATCTAAATTGTCGCCTTTACCATCAGAATGAAGAATGGTGTATACCCTTTTTAGACTTTGATCAATTTCATCCCTTTCGTAATCTGCGTAATAACACCTGACCCACAGCGTATCTTTATCATGCTTATCAAAGACAGCTACTGAACCTGCAAAACGCAATAGATCATCGTAAAATACAGGAATTTTTGTCGCCCGATTATAACGTTTGAGGTATTTAAACAAATGCTCGTTAATAGGAAACGAGGGCTTCTTTTTTGACATAAGCTTTTGTTCTTCCATAGGCTTAATTTTTTAGAGAATTCAAATAGGCTTTTGCTCTTTCCAGATCTTGCGGGGTGTCTATTCCAAATGAATTTTCATCGGTTTCAATCATTTTGATGGTTTTGTTATATTCTAAATATCGAATGCATTCAATTTGTTCTGCAGACTCCAGTGGAAGCATTGGTAAATTATAAAAATCAAGAATAGCTTGTTTTCTAAAGGCGTAAACACCTTTATGTCTGTAATACTGTACTTTAGAAGATTTATCTCTATGGTACGGAATAGGTGATCGTGAAAAATACAACGCAAAATTATAATGATCTACAATAACCTTAACGTAATTGGGGTTTTGAATATCTTCCACATCATCTAATTTCGTCATTAGAGAGGCTAAATCAATTTTATCGGCATCTTTGCCTTCAAAAACATCGAGTAATAACTTTAAACTATGGCGATCTGTAAAAGGTTCATCTCCCTGAACATTGACTACGATATCGGTGTCAATATCCTGAACGGCTTCCGCAATTCGATCGCTGCCACAGCTATGTTTTTTAATACTCATTTTGGCTTTTCCACCGTTTTTGAGTACATCCCTGTAGATTTCTTCACTATCAGTTACCACTACAACATCATCAAACAGGCCAGTAGCTTTGGTGTTTTTATAGGTTGTTGAAATCACACTTAATCCATTCAAATCCTGCAATAACTTTCCAGGAAACCTAGTGGCTTGCAAACGGGCTGGAATCATTGCTATGCTATGAAGTTTAGCTTTACTCATGTTTTAAATATAATTAAATTATCATCAAAATTTACAGATTTAAATTTAGCAAAATGACGAATGGCTTGTAATGACTTAGGCGTATAAAAAAATACGTGGGTGGGATCGTTTTTGTAATGCCAGTCTTTAAAGTCTTCAATACCTATATCGTCTGAAATCATTTTTGTTTTGCAATACAGCTTAGAATCCGATTTAAGTAAGCTTTTTAATTTTAAAAACTCTTTATCCGGGTAAAAAAAATGCTCCATAACTTCACAACAAATAATATAATCGTATTTATTATTTAGATACTGCTCATTTGGATAAAAATAAGGATCAAAAAGTTTTATGTTATACCCTCCTTTTTCTAAAATAAATGCTGCCACCGGTCCCGTACCACAGCCGTAATCTAAACCTTTAGCCGAAACATCAAATTCTTTTTTTACAGCATTTGTTATGGGGCTTACAAATTTTTGATACCTCTCGTCGTAGACATCATTATTATGGGTTTCATAACGTTCTTTTTCAAATGATGAATCTGGGAAATTATCAGGTGTTTTAAATATGCCTAAACAATGTCTGCATCTAAAAAAATCTACAACAGTATTGAAATAATCGCAAAACCAATCAGCATCAGATTTGCATAGTGGACAAATCCTTGTTTTAGAGGTTGAAAGCATTAGATTACAGTGACTTAATTTTATCTAGTTTAGTCTTCCACATGTCAAGCTCGTTTTTCAGTTTATCTATATTATCGTAGACCTCTTTGACCAAGGGGCTTTCTTTATCCGCATCTGAAAAGAATTGAAGATTGTTTTCAAACTGATTGATTTTAGCTTTAGTATCGCTAATCTTTGTTCTCAAAAATTGTTCTTCTTTATAAATTTTTCTATTATCATCTGCTTCCTCTAGACCGTGTAATCGATTTTCATATTTCAATAATTCAGCTTCTGTTTTATCAATTTTCATGTTTTGAAATAATTGGTCTAAAGCTTTATTGAATTTGCCTTCTATGTATCGCTTTTGGTCTGGCACTAAACCAAGAGATGTCCATTGGTCTATGTAAGATTTTATGGTGTTAAGATCTTTGTCCTTATCGCCCTTAAGTTTGTAATTTTTTATGTCGTCAAGTAGATCTTTTTTGGCTCTAAAAGCCTCAATCTCTTCCTTGTTTTCTTCATTCTTGTGGGCATGAAATCTGTCGAAATAATGATTGCAGGCCGCCTTAAATTGTTTCCAAATTTTATCGCTGTGTTTACGCGGTACAAAACCAATTTTTTTCCAATCGGCTTGAATTTTTTTCATTAAAGGTGTAATGGTCTCAAAGTCATCACTGTCCTTATTATCTTCTGCAATCTTGATTAATTCAAGTTTTTTCTCAAGATTCTTTTGTTGTTCTTTTTTTAAGTCTTTATAGAACGCGTTTTTGGCTCTGTTGAAAGTCCTTACATTTTCTTTAAATGATTTCCAGATGCTGTCGTTATCCTTTTGGGGCACTTTTCCTGCTTTGAAGAATAGTTCTCTCAACTCATTAACAAGCTTTATATTTTTCTGAGCGTGCTTGTGTGATTTAATTTCTGTATTAGCCAGCTTTTCAATCTGTTTTACGATGTCTAATTTGACTTCCAGATTCTTTTCTCGCTCTTTATCCAATTCTTCAAAGTAAGCTCTACGCTTATCATGTATTTTTTTAGTAGCGTCTGAAAATTTATCCCAAATTTCGTCTCTAAACTCTTTAGCAACCGGGCCAAGTTCTTCTTTCCACATTTTATGAAGTAGCTGAAGTTCTCTAAAGGCGCGGTTAACATTATCTTCTTTTACCAATTCTTCTGCCCTGGCAATAATTTTGAGCTTTTGATCGAGGTTGTGTTGAAAGTCTAAATCTCTAAACTCTCGGTCTAAGTGTAAAAAATCATAAAACCGCTCGACATGGTGATGGTAGGTTTTCCAAAGTTTAGAATATTCAGTTCTAGGTACAGGACCAGCATTTTTCCAACGCTCCTGTAGTTCTTTGAAGTGATTAAAATTGGCTTTCATATCTCGGCCGGTTCCAATCATATTTTTTAGCTCTTCTATAAGAGCCAAGCGGTTCTTTAGATTTTCATTTAGGTTTTTTTTGAGGTTTTTATAATAGGCATCTCTTTTTTCCCTGTAATCAAAATATATGCGATTAAACTTAGTTTTTACCGGTGAAGAATAATGAAAGTCGATAACATTTCCGCCATCTTCTACAAACTGTTCTTTCTTTTCTTCAATGACTTCATTGAATTTTTTGTCAAAAGCTATTTTAATTTGCGACACATGCTCTCTAATGGCCTGTACTTTTTCTTTTTTTAAGAGTTTTTCTAACTCTATAACAAGCTCATCCATGGGCATGGCATCATAATCTTTCAACTCTATGTCATGCCGTGAAATATTAGCCTCGTCTTCAGAATCTTCTGCGTTGGCATCCTCAATTTCTTTGTGGTGTTCATCTTTATCTCGTTCTGTGTCCTCTTCCTCCGATTCGTTTCCATCTTCGATTTCCTGATTAGGAGAGTCTTGTTCCGTAGCCTTTTCATTTTCTGAAACCTCAAGGCTTGGTTTACGCTCAGAATCGCTTTGATTTGGATCAGAATTGCTTTTAGGTGACTCAGTCTTTTCTGAGGGGTCTTTCTTTTCGTCGATTTCCTTTTGATCTGGAGGTGAATCTTCAAGCGCATCAGATGGTTTATCGTCAGAGTTTTTCGGTTCAACAGTTTGTTTTCGAGGGGCTTTTACGTCTTCTTGAGTTGAACTTTCTGTCTGCTGATCTTCTGATTTCTCCTTATGATGAGATCCCACATTGTCATCTTTTACAGGCTCTGCCTTTTCATTTTGATGATTACTTTTGTTGGTGTGTTCTGAATTCTTGTCTGACATATTTTTCAATGTTTTGGGTTCAATACTTAAATATACTAAAAGATGCAATATATACCAACAAATTTAGAATAATAGGCGAAATTTTAATTTTTTAGTGAAACTGTTTTTTGAAAATCCGCGTAGCGGAGAATTCAAAACACATAGTTGAACTAATCCCGCATTTTTGCGGGATATTTAATTTTGCAGTTCTAGTTAAGTGACTGTGTTTTGAAAATCCGCGTAGCGGAGAATTCAAAATACATAGTTGAACTAATCCCGCATTTTTGCGGGATATTTAATTTTGCAGTTCTAGT
>CAYMXD010000177.1:0-5397 GCA_964394095.1 uncultured Mesohalobacter sp.
CTTGTCTTTCGACCAGTGTTCGTAAACCGTTTGGTCTGCATAAGGGTATTTGACGTGCTTGGTTGATTCTGCTATAATAGTCTTTAGACTTGGTGATGAGGCAGCACTAAAATTTTTGCCAGACACCGCTCCATCCAAATTGATATATGCTACAGTTTTAGCCTGAAGTTCGTCTTTAAACTGCTCCACCCATTCGCTGGAGCCAATCACGCCGTGTTCTTCTGCATCCCAATGGGCGATAAGGATAGAACGTTTAGGGCGTTTCCCTTCCTTGGCCAACTTGCCTAAAGTTTCAGCCAGACTGAGTAGCATGGCCGTCCCGGAATTAGGATCTGTTGCACCAAAGGCCCAGGCATCGTAATGGCATCCTAAAATTATCCATTCGTCGGGATAAGTATCGCCTTTTAGCGTGCCCACGACATTGTAAACCGTTTTAAAATCTTTTGGTTGATTGACTTTTAAGTGAATTTTCAGATCCTCTCCACCCTGAAGTCTGTAGGTGTAAGGCAAGCCTCCCTGCCAATTTTGAGGAACGGCTTCGCCTTTCATGTGTTTAAAAATATGATCTGCGGCACCGTATGAAATTGGGGTCACCGGAATACTATGTAAACCCACATTTTCAGGATCTAAACGTTTCGGTGAGTTTTTGTCACTTCTAGGTAAAGCAGCTTCGTAAGGTGTTAGCGGGTCGCCCGTCCAATCAACAGTGAGCAGTGATCCGCGTTGAATTGCACTATCATTGTAATACATGCCTTCAGGAAACACCAAACCTTTGGTGAATCCGGAATCTTTAGGATCTGTATAAATGATAAGACCTGCTGCTCCATTGGCCTCTGCAAATTTGGCTTTATAGCCTCTAAAGTTTCCGCCATATCTGGCAATTACAATTTTGCCTTTCACTTCAATGCCGAGTGCTTTGAGTTTTTCAAAATCGGCTTTGGTGCCATAATTGGCATAAACGACCTCTGCAGTAACCTCTCCACTGCCGGAATAAGAATTCCATCCCTTGAGCAAGTCCGGATGCTCAGAATATGAATCTGCTTTCAAAACTTTTTCCTGTTGATGTAATACAATCTGTTCCGGTGTAATAATTTCAAGTAAAGATTCTCCGGGACCATCAGGCATATAGATTTCATAGGGATATGTCTTGACATCCCAGCCGGCTTCAGCCATGCTTTCCTTCATATAATCTCTAACCAATTCATTATTGGGTGTTCCCGCTAAATGCGGGTTTTCTGTTAACTTTTTCAAATGAATTTTAAATCGGGTACTGTCTATAGAAGTACGAAACTTTTGTTCTATTTGGAATTGCTCATTGGCATCTTCTGAAGTATATCCGGTTATGTTTTGAGCTTGTAATTGTAAACACAGCAATAAGCTGAAAAGGATGGTCAAATTTTTCATATACAATTTTTGGATTGGAAATTTAGCATAAATAATTGTAAGTGAAGATTTTCAAGTTTGAAATTTTTCTGATTTAGACGTTTATCTAAATGCCAAGGTAGAGATTGCAGATACAACAAACAGCTAAGTATTGGTTTACCAATCCAATCCAAGCTGTTCACTACATTGTTTTAGTTTTGCTCGGTATTTATGATTCCTGTTGGCAACAGGGAGATACACCAGTGGAAGAAAAGTCAATATTCCAAACCCATTATTGATAATACTATAAATGGAAACTCCAATCAAAAAGCCAAAAATAACTGCATCGTAAATTTTGATCTTCTTGTGAAACTTAGCCTGTTTTAATAGAGCATCATCAGATAAATCGGAAAAATCTTTAGCTTTCAATTTTAATGGATTCAACTCTTTAAAAAACCTATTCTACCTCAAATTTTATCATTTAAACACAATATCATCAATATAAATTTCATGATCGAAACCCTCCGGACTTGAAAATAACACAAAACCGGATCTAATGCAACTCAAATCTAATCTTTTAGTTTTTATAGTGTATTGTTTCCAGTTTTTGGTCAGCACAATTTCCTGCATATTTTTGGCCGTATCCGGATAGGTTTTATCATCATCAATTAAGCCAAAGCCCACATTGATTTTGACGTTTGTAATATTAGCCTTTGCCCAAAAACTGAAAATTTCAGCACCGCTAATGTTATAACCTCCAAGAATATCACCCCAGTCATCGGCGGGGTCAACAAACCCAATCCCGTACCAACCCGTGGACGCATTGTAACTGATTTTTATTGCAGTTTCTCCCGAATGAGTATCTTCTTTATGATTCAAATTTACAGATAAAGCTTCGTAATCCCCCATATATGCAGACGGCGTATAAGGTAAATCCTGATTATCTTTATAAACGTAAAAAGGGAGCTCTACCCGTGGTACAAGATATTTCCGCTTTTCGGCAGTTTTATCGACCACATTGATTGAGGTGGTGGCTATTCCTGCGTTATTATATTCGTCTGAGACAACAGCATAAACTTTTATGGCGCCGTGCTCTGGTGGCATAAGTATTTCAAACCCGGTTGAGAAATCTCCTTTATGCTCCAAAGGCGTGAGCTGGTCTCGTCTTTTTCTGCTTCCGGTACGCTGGTTATAGTAAAATTCTGCGGAGAGTTTTTCGCTTTCTACATCACTGGCCTTAAGATTAACAGACACCCATTTCCCGCTTTTTTCGGTGTTTTCTAAGAGTTCAAAAGTTTCAATTTCCGGGACTAGATTTATGGGTTGTTTACCTGTATAGGCTTCTCTTATCGCCCAATACTGGGGACGTGTTTTACCTTTAAAATGCGTCAATAACCAGGGCCCAACAAATTCATCGCTGTCTCCGTAATGAAACACATAAACGCCAAGACAATTGTTTTTATTTTCAATCCAATTGTGATAGCCTTTGGCAATGGCATCATATTTCTGCTGGTCTGATGGTTCAATGCTAATATCATTTTCATCTTTTGGCATATCCCATTCGCCCATCACACCAAATTCTGTTATCACATAGGGTTTGTCGATGTTCCTTTTTTTCAGTTCAGAAGACAAGACGCCGGCTCCCGGTCCATAGCTGTTTAAACCATAAATATCTAAAGACGGCACATAGTCTTCCCAGCATTCCAAACCAAATGTCCAAGCTTCTACCGAGGCCACCGGATGATTGTTGTCTAAAGTTTTAATCTGTTTGCAAATGCGTTCCAGTAATTTAGAATAAGCTATTTTTTCTTTGTCTGTCGCAGTGTTCAGGTAAACTTCATTACCTACGCCCCAAAGCAGTACGGCCGGATGATCTTTATATTTCTTTACAATATTTATTGCATTTTCATACATCTTTTCCTTGCCGGCATTATCTTCAAGGTAATCAAAACTATCATCGGCTTCCATGCCAGGCCGGCCATGACGCATCCATATGCCGAGCATCACTTTAATGTTGTGTTTTTGAGCGGCATCTAAGAGTTGTTCTGTATGTTCTCCCGTTCCCCATGTTCTAATGGTATTTACACCCAAAAAATTGAGCTCTTGAAAATATTTATCGTAATTATTAACATCCTCATCATAACCAAAAGTGACCCCTTTAAGCTTAAACGCTTCACCATCAACTTTTAGAGCCCACTCCTCGCCTATGTTTTCTACCGTAGTTTGCGCATGAAGATTAATACTGCACAAAACGTAGCACAAAATCATAGAGATATTTAACTTCATGTGTTTTAGAATTTTAACTTAAGACAAGCTTTTGCTCAAGGTTTACGGGTGGCATTGAAAAATATTTCAAAGTAGTTTTAGTCTTTCTTGGTCTTGTCTTTTTTTTCGGAATTCTTATCCGTTCTTCTTTTCAAAAGATCTTTGGCATATTCCTGCATATCGACTTCCTTATCGGTCTCATCTACAATTTCGAAGCCTAGCAGAGATTCTATGATGTCTTCGAAAGTTGCAATCCCGTTTAAGCCGCCATACGGACCAAGAATAGTAGAAATATGTTCTTTTTTATGCAACATGATTTCCCAGGCATCAAATAATGTCGTGTCTTTAGAAAAACTTAAAATAGGGCGCTTAATATCTTTGAGTTTTAAATCGTACTTTTCTTCTATAAGGCGTTCAAATACCTGCTGCCTGATGATATAGCCTGTTATATTATCCTTATACTCTTCATAAACTGGAATTCTTGAGAAATGAAAGCGTTCCTTTTGTTTTAGGAACTCCCCAAGTGTAAGATTTTCATCTGCTGTTTCTACTACTATCCGCGGGGTCATGATTTCTTCGAGCTGTAAGTTCTTAAGCTTAATTAAGTTTTGAATGATGGTATTTTCATTAGATTTAAAAATACCCTCTTTAGTACCAATACTCGCCAAAGCAGATATTTCTTCACGACTTGTTGTTGGCTCCGGTTTCTTTTTAGTAATCAATTTGGTGATTATTGAGGATAACCATACCAAAGGGTAAGTAATAATAATGGTTAATTGAATAAGCTTTGTGGATGCACTCATCAAAGATTTATTATGATTAGCACCAAGGGTTTTGGGAATAATTTCTGTAAAGACTAAGATTAAAATGGTCAGCACAGCAGATACTACACCAAAATACGCATCACCAAAAACTACTGTCGCCTGAGCTCCAACCCCAGCGGCACCTACAGTGTGGGCCACTGTATTTAAAGATAATATAGCCGACAGTGGCCGATCTACATCTTCTTTAAAAACTATCATTTTTGTTACACTTTTATCACCCTGTTCTGCTTTTGACTTTAAGTAAGAAATGGGAAGTGATAATAAAACCGCTTCCATAATTGAACATAAAAACGATGTGAAAAGCGCAATAAACAGGTAAACCAGTAAGAGGAACATCTATAAGAAGTTTATACAGCCCAAATATACAATTTGTTGGATAAGACTATAACTGAATGGGCAAAATTTATCTCGAATTATTATAAAGCCCACGATTTCAATCGTGGGCTTTCTTAAAATATCAACTTTTTATAAATGGTTTTGTATTGATATTCAAAAGGAAAAACAGAAAATGAATGGGTGAATAATTTTGAGTAGTTGAAGATTAAACCGGCTAAACAAACAAAATTCTCAGGGCTTTTGGCTTTAATTTATTCCATTACAAAAAATTAATTTTTCATTTTTCTCATTTTAGATTTTTGTTTTTGCAGTTTCTCTTCTTTTATTCTCAAATACATTTCAAATTGCTCTTCAGACAGTATAGCTTTTACGTCTTTATTTTGTTCATCAGATAAACGTTTAAATTCTTCCAACTTATTTTGAGCATTGTCTTGTTGTCTTAGCGCTTTCATTTCTTTGGCATACTTCATTTTAATAGACCTGAGTTTCTTCTTTTGTATATCTGAAAGATTAAGGGCTTCAATGCTTTGTTTTCGATTGTATTGTCTTTCTGAAGCTTTTTCAGTTCGTCTATTTCTATTTTTGGATAAATTTTGTCTCCTAAGTTCGA
>CAYMXD010000178.1:0-5368 GCA_964394095.1 uncultured Mesohalobacter sp.
TGCGTTTTACAGATGGATTCAAGGGTATAAAGAAGACCCAAAAGGTTCGAAAAACTTTCGGGTCGATAACTCAGCTGTGCGAAGTTTGTCACATTGCAACCTCATCAAATGTCCATACTTGCAAGATTTGGAGAGCATAAAATTAAGGCTGAAAGCATTATTTATCGATCAAGAATAGGTCGCCTAATATAGTTTAGATATTTGTATAGCTTTCAAATACGTTTACCACTGAAAAAACATCTACGAGATAAAAGTTGAAGTTTAAAATCATGGAAATCATGTGGTTAATCCTATAAATTAAAATTGTAGCCCATACAAAGATTAACTTATATGCCTGAAGAATTTTACAAACTCACCTTCACCTGAAAAGAGAAAAACGCGCCATCATCGCCGTAAAATAAATTGAACGTGCCTTGTAGCAAATCGGCTGCGGTAAACCAAACTCCACCGCCATAATTGTCATTCCAGTGATTGCTCGAGTTCACGTCAGACCACACCCGACCGATATCGTAACCCCCAAATACGCCAAACTGCAATGGCACTACACCTGTTTTAAACTGATTAAAACTATACCTTAAATCGCCACTACCTATTAAAGATTGTTGTCCTAAAAAGCGATTACGTCGATAACCCCTAAGCGCATTATCGCTACCGGCACTTGCGGCTTGATAGAATTCAAACTGATTTCCAAAATTGATTTCAGAATAAGCTTGCGTTCTTAAAACCAATCGGTCGTCTGTAGATAATGGATTGTAAAATTCTAAATTGGGGTTTAGATAGGCGTAAGCCCTATCAGAATCCTTAAGATTGAGTTTAGCCCCGACTTGCAAGTCAAAATTCATGCCTTTTGAGGGATTGAGCGCGTCGTTTAAACTGCTAAAATTAAATTCTGTTTGTACGCCGAGAAAGGTTTTTCTGTCAAAAAACTCCGGGTCTTCGGCCAGTAAATCGTTAGCAATGAGGTCTAAAAACCGATCTGCTGTGCGTTCTACTTCTATGCTTTCAAGTTCGAGCATATGTGTAAAGCGTGTACCGTATTTAGTAGATTTTCGCAATCCCAGCTTTCCTGATACACTTTCGTACCTTACCCGATTAAAGTCTCTATCGATCTCGTCCTCCGGGTTTACACTTGTATTGCCAAAACCAAAGAAGTTGACCGCAAAATTTGGACTGGTAAACCTGCCGCCAAGAACTACATTATAATTTCCAAGCACCTGTGCAAATTCTCCTTCGTAATCCAAATCCAAACCTTGAGTTTCAAAATAATAGCCTGCGCTAATACTGTGTTTGTAGGTAAACGGACTTAGGTTAAACCCTTTATAGGTATAAACATTGGTGGCACCTATCAAAAATCCATCATCAACATTAAAGCCTATTTTTGGAATAAAATTGTTGATTCTTGAGATACCGCGATTTTTATCAAAATTATTTTGAACATAATTATCATTTAATTTGACTTTAGCTCTTGACTTTTTCACAATGGTGTTTTCAAAAGATTTATGGTCGTAAATTTTGAGGTGATTTCCATTTTCTTTGACATTATATTCATCATTTCCATGTCCGCCAATCAGTCTGATATTTATGTTATTTGAAGTCCCGGAATAGGTGAAAACATCATCATCTTGTAAGCCGTATAACCAGATTTCTTTGGTGTCTTCAGCGTTAAACACTCGTTCAGAAAACTTGTCTTCTCTATCCCCGCCTTTATTTCTATACATCTTAACTTTTACCTGATTCTTATCGCTTTCAATATCGATATAATCGTCTTTATCTGTTGCGGTGAGCAAAGTGTATTTTGACAAATTATCGTAGTAGGCATTCACTATGTTTTTCAAATTATCTTTTCGCTTAAGCAGCATGGCTTTCAGGGCTTCGGTATTGTCGTCCTGCAACTCATCCGGCAAACGCTCAAAGGCTTGGTTTACAATATCCGGTGTAATGCTATTTTGAATAAATTCAGCTTGTGCTAACCAATCTTTGCGAGACGAATTTCTGAGTAAAGTTCGGTCTAAGGGCAAGGCATTGAAATGAAAGTGTTCAGGATGCTGGATATCTTCTTTGTAATTCAAATACCGTTTAGGAAAACCACTGAGCAATTTTAGGCTTTTAAACAATTTGCTGTCAAAATTGGCAAAGGCTTGGTCTCGGTCTCGAGGAATAGGTTGAAAGACGTGATTTCCATTATCGAGTTCATCTTCTGCCCAGCGCCATTGGTCATGATGTCTGTCAAAATCGCCTATGAGCATATCAAACACTCGCGTTCTGATGTATTGTGCTTCATCTACACTGTATTTTTCATCTCTGGCCAGTCTTTCGTATAGGCCGTCTGTGCTGCCAATGTCGTGATTTGGCGACCCAAAAAATTCAGCACCCAGCCAATGTTCTTCGGGGCGTTCTTCAATCATATAGATCTCATCGCCATAAGTGGCATTGTAATCGCCTAAACGTTTTTGTTTTGGAATATAATACAATTCCGGATTGGTATGATAGACGCCAGTAGCTTCGGCTAAGGTTGGTACCGCCAGAAATCCGTAGGGATGAGAGCCTGTAAGAATTTCTTTAAGTAAATCTTCAACTGCTGTATCCTCGTATAAATCTCCAATAAATTGATCTTGAAAGACGGTTGATTGCAGAATTTGAGAGGCGTTTTTTTTGATGGCTCTTATGTTGTATTCTCGTCCCTGACTATCTTTTAGCCGAAGTGATTTTGTTTGCATACCGCCACCTTTTCTAATAGGGGTCAGTCCTCCATAAAGGGTGTCAAGCAGAGCAACTTTTGCCTTGATCGTCCGGGTATAAAGCGGCCTGTAGGTGCCACTGATAAAACCATCTTTATCCTGGGGTGAGAAATCATTTTTATCATAAATTGAAGTCTGGACAAATTCCGGAAAATCCTGTTTGAGTTGACTTTTATCAAAAAGGTCTTCTTCAGGAAATAGCTCTGTTTCATAGGCTAATTGCGGTTCACCTTGTTCAGCAGTATAAAATTTTACAAGTGTTCTTCCATTCTTATAAATATCAAGTTTAGCAAAACCTTGTGTAGAGGACTTGAATTGGGTATTGGCTTTGGCTTTTACAAAAGAGGTTTTGGAGCCGGAACCGGAGACAATCTGTATGATGCCTTCATTTTCAATAAGTTGCAAACTGTGTTCATGACCGGAGGCAAATATGACTTTATTCCATCTTTTGGCAATGGTAACCAAACGGTCTTTCATCTCTTGATACGCCATATTATTCACATCCTGCGCAGATACCCCGGACGAGCGGGCGAAAGCTAAAAGACTGGCTAAACCCGGCACCGGAATAGGTTTCTCTATGGGAAACAAGTGTTTTTTTGGTTGGATGACACCGCCGTGTACACCATTGGTATAAAGGGGATGGTGCATGGCCACAATCACGGTTTTGTTTTGATTTTTTTTGAGTTCGGTCTCAAATTCGGTGTAAAACTGCGCTCGGGTTTTAATCTGGTCGCATTTTTTGTTCACCTTTGGAGTTTTATCCCAGTCACTAAGTAACCATTGCGAGTCAATCGTCAATAGATAAACATCATCAGAAACATCTTTGCCGTCGATACCGCAGCTCACTTTGGGCATCCATTTGGCTTTCGAATGGTCTTTAATGTAATCTTTTTGGTTGGCTATACGCTTAATGTTTTCTTTACGCCAGTCGTGATTACCGGAGATAAAAATAGTTTGTCCTTTAAAATGTTTAATTACTTTAAAATGATGGTCTAATATGACTTTGGCGTTGTCTTGTGTCGCAGATTTTTGACTGGGGAAACCATTAGGGTAAATATTGTCTCCCAAAAAAACAAGATAGGCATCTTTTGTATGGTGTTGTAAAAAGTAGGTTTGTAAAGCTTTCATTCCATGAGATAGACCGTTTTGCATCTCTCCGGTATCCCCAATTAAATAAATAGTTTTATGAAGCTCTTCTGTTGCGATTTTACTATCTTGAGCCCATAATAGCATAGGAAATACAACAAAAATTAATGTATAAATAGATATCGCTTTTAACATGAACAGATTATTTTGCTTATTTTACAACGTAAAACTAACAAACAATACTGACTAAACATCGTGAAAATGAATATTATCGATAAATCTAAAGACTTTGTAAAGTCTTATATCAACAATAATTTACCCAGCACATTTTTGTACCATAACTTTAGTCATACCCAAAGTGTTGTTAAGAGAATTGAAGACCTCTCAAAACACTATCAAGACTTATCTAATGACGACAAAGAGGTCTTAGAGATTGCGGGATGGTTTCACGACACTGGCTACGTAAAAGACGCCTACAATCATGAGGAAGAAAGCAAAGCAATAGCCGAAAAATTTTTAAAAGAAATCGGCTACGACAACAATAAAATTCAACGGGTTTTAAGCCTAATTGAAGTGACTAAAGTTGGTGTAAGTCCTAAAAATCTATCTGAAAAAATCATTAAAGATGCCGATTGTGGACATTTAGCTTCCGATGAGTTTGAAGATATTTCGGAATTACTCCGGTTAGAATTAAAATTAGTAAAAAATCAAAACTTCAATACCAAAGAATGGGTGAATGAAAATCTCAAATTCCTCACAGAAAGCCATGATTTTTACACAGAATATGCCAGAAATAACTGGTCTGAAAAAAAACAAGAAAATATTCTTAATCTGGTTAACCAAAAAAACAAGCAACTAAAGAAAATAGAAAAAGAAAAACAAAAAGCAAAGTTTAAGGCCAAATACAAAAACGACAATCCTGAACGAAGCATACAAACTTTATTTCGAGTCACTTTAAGAAATCACATCAAACTGAGCGATATTGCCGATACCAAAGCTAATATTTTGCTGTCTGTTAATGCTATTATCATCTCGCTGGCCTTGTCTAATATTATTCCAAAACTTGACAACCCCACCAATGAACATTTGATGATCCCTACATTAATTTTGGTGATTTTTAGTGTGGCTTCTATTCTAATGTCTATTTTGGCCACAAGACCTAACGTTACCTCCGGAGAATTTACAAAAGAACAAGTCAAAAATCGAGATGTAAACATTTTATTTTTTGGCAATTTCCATAAAATGAATTTTGATGATTATTTATGGGGTGTTAATGAAATCATGGAAGATAAAGATTACGTTTACGAAGCATTAACCCGGGATTTGTACTTATTGGGTGTTGTTCTGGCGAGAAAATACAAACTACTAAGAATTACCTATAGCGTTTTTGGTCTCGGCATTATCTTATCTGTCATCAGTTTTGTAGTGGCGTTTAGGATGATGTAATCACTTGAGATAATTCGTCGTAAGACAAAGGCTTGTCGTTTTTAGAAACATTATATAAAATATTGACCCGAAGCGCCTTTAAGCCGCTAATGCCCTGC
>CAYMXD010000179.1:0-5353 GCA_964394095.1 uncultured Mesohalobacter sp.
ACTAAATTTTTTCTTTTTGTTAATAAAATAAGGTACAATTATAGAATTGATATTGAAATACTTTCTGTGCACGAATTTTGAGTTTCGTTTATTTTTAATTAAACCAAAATTTGCATAAAATGATAAATGTGCCTTTAGTACTGCCAATATATGCTTAAACTGAAAAGAGAGCAAAAATTTTAGACAGGCTAAACCATCTAGTAATAGTCTAATTATTAATATTTTATAAATATTTTTTGATTCAACATTTTTTAGTATGTTGTATAATGAATTTCTAAAATTTAAAAACGTCTTTTTAGGACTAAGGCTATTTAAAGTTCCTCCACCCAAATGATAAACCTGGCTTTGGTAGCAAAACCATATTTTGAAATTCAAATTAAATATCCTCCAGCATAAGTCAATTTCCTCCTGATGAGCAAAATAATTTTCGTCAAACTCACCTGCTTTTCTAAATATTTCTTTTCTTACAGCAAAGCAGGCACCACTTGCCCAGAAAATTTCCATATCCTGATTATACTGACCATAGTCTTTTTCTAAATTATTGAAAATTCTCCCTCGGCAAAAGGGATATCCAAATTTGTCTATAAACCCACCGGCAGCACCGGCATATTCAAAACATTGGCGATTTTTATAATCTAAAATTTTTGGTTGAACAACTGCAATATCAGGATGATTTTCAAAAGAACCCAAAATTGGTGCTAACCAGTTTTTACTCACCTTAACATCATTGTTTAACAATATGTATATGTCTTCTTCTACAAACTTCAAACCCATATTATAGCCACCCGCAAAACCTTTATTAACGGGATTTTGAATACACTTCACCTCTGGAAAATTCGCCTTTAGGTAAGACACAGAGCCATCGGTAGAGGCATTATCAATAATGTAAACTCTTGCTTCCTGAGAATGTTCTACTACACTTGGCAAAAACTCTTTAAGAAGTTCTACACCATTCCAATTCAATATGACAACTGCTACATTCAAGTTTAGGATTTTTTGGGTAAATGAGGCATAAAAATATAAGTTTGCTTGACGTAATCAAGCTGACAAAAGTAATGATTTAAACCGTTTGTTAACATCAAATAGTCTGCATCTAGACTTAAATTATACCGCGCAATTTGATCAAATGTATCCTGAGAAATTTGGACATCGGGAGCTTTACATTCAACAATTAAGTTTATACTCCCTTCAGGTTTATAGACCAGAAGGTCATATCGCTTAGACATTCCGTTTACAATAACTTGCTTCTCTTCATTCATCAATTGGGGTGAATACTTATACTCCTCAATCAAAAAGTTCACACAATGTTGTCTCACCCACTCCTCTGGAGTAAGAATAATAAACTTTTTTCTCAACTTAGAAAATATCTTGATTTTGTTTTGGTATTTTTGAAATCTAAAATTATATGCTGGGAAATTTAGTTTTTGCTTTAGCATAAGATGTATTTTAAATTATTTTTGCAATTATGAGTATGGAAAAAGCTGAAGCTTTACTAAAACGAATTCAAAAAAAAGACTATAAACCCATCTACCTTTTGCATGGCGAAAAGGAAACTTATTTTGTGGACTTAATTTCTTCATATATTGAAAAACATGTCTTAGCCGAAGATCAAAAAGCATTTAACCAGGCAATTTTATATGGCAAAGATACTGATGTTGAAGAATTAATCAATATGGCTAAGCGATATCCTATGATGGCAGAACATCAAGTTATTATTCTTCGTGAAGCACAAGATCTTAAAAAGATAGAAAAATTAGAACCTTATCTGGCAAATCCACAGCGCTCTACAATCTTAGTCTTATGCTTTAAACATAAAAAAATAGACGGTAGGAAAAAAGTCTTTAAAACCATTAAATCCAATTACGAATTTTATCAAACCGGTAAAATATACGAAAACCATGTTGCTAAGTGGATTAATACTACGCTTAGAAAAGCGGGATATACCATCGAGCCAAAAGCTTCAAAAATGTTATTGGAATACTTAGGAAATAGTTTATCTAATATTGATAAAGAATTAGAAAAACTTAAGCAAATTCTACCGGAATCTACTAGGATTTTACCAGAGCATATAGAAGAACACGTCGGGGTAAGTAAAGATTACAATATCTTTGAATTAAGTAACGCCATTGGAGCCAAAGATGAACTTAAGGCACAGAGAATCGCAAAATATTTTGCCCAAAATCAAAAAAATCATCCGTTAGTTTTAACTTTAGGAACAATCTACAATTATTTCAATAAACTTTTAATATACCATTCATTAAGTGATAAAAGCCAATCTAATGTTGCCAGAGCACTCGGTGTACCTCCTTTTTTTGTTAAGGATTATGTGCAGGCTGCTAGATACTACAGCATGAAAAATTCAGCAAGAGCTGTTGAACTAGTGAGAACTGCAGATGCGCAGGGCAAAGGCATTGGAATGTCGCCATCACAAAGTGAGAATTTATTAAAAAACTTACTGGTGAATATTATGAGGCTTTAGTTAGACTCTTCGGCCTTTAGTTTTTCAATTTCAACTGCTACTTTTTCTGCTTCTGCCGTTTTCTTGTCTGCAAGTTGTCTGTTAGTTTTAGATAAATCAAATGCTTCTTTCTGAAGTTTAGCGTATTGTTCTCTTAACTTTTCTAACTTAGATTTTTTCTTAAATAAACCGAACATATATATTTTTTTTCAAATATAAATTTAGAGTTTCACCTTAGCAGTTAAGGTATAATCAATTAACCTTTATTTAATCTATTTTCAAAGAATCAAACATATGCTGGCGTTCATCTAGAATGTCTTCAAAAAATATAGTAAAGTCATCTTCAAATAAATTGTAACTATTTTCTAATATATCTATAGATTTATGAAATTCGGTATTATGCTTGGTTTTATGGTTCATTTGAGCTAAAATATCCCTTAAATGTTCAATATCTCTATAGTTAACCAGCCAATTATACTTAGACATCACAGGCATTATGTCCTTCACTTTATCAGGGAGGCTGTTCTTATTTTCAGCAAGTAATTTATAGAAATCTTCAACAAAACACTCCAGATCCTTTTCTGAATAGGCCGAAAAATTTTTAGCTAAAAAATGATCGTAAAACATATCTACAATCACTGCACTGTAATGTCGAAATTGTGTAAACAATCTTTTTTTACTCTGGCGAAAAATTGGATGTGAATCTGTGTAGGTATCTATATACCTGTGAAGAAGAATCCCTTTCTGAATTTCTAAATCATAATTCTTATAACGATTACCGTAAATAAAATCGGCAATAAAATTACCGATTTTTATATTATCGTTATCACCAGACAAAAAAACATGTGCTAAATAATTCATTGTTTTAAAAGTAAAATAAAAATGTATAACTCCACCATAAATTGTTTAAATTTGGTAAACTTTAAAATAATCTATTTATTCATGACACTCATAAAATCTATATCAGGAATAAGAGGAACAATAGGCGGTTCTACAGGTGATAACCTAACGCCAATAGATGCCGTGAAATTTGCTTCGGCCTACGGTACCTGGCTAAAAAATTACAGAAACAAAGAGAATTATAAGGTTGTAATAGGCAGAGATGCCAGACCTTCCGGTAAAATGATACAAGAACTGGTTATTAATACTTTAACCGGCCTTGGTATAGATGTACTATGTCTTGAACTATCAACTACCCCAACCGTCGAAATGGCAGTTATGCTAGAACACGCCGATGGTGGTATCATCATTACGGCAAGTCATAATCCGGTAGAGTGGAATGCTTTAAAACTATTGAATGAAAAAGGTGAATTTCTAGACGCAAAAGAAGGTGCTGTGATTTTAGATTTGGTTGATAAAGCTAATTATAATTTTTCTGCTGTTGAAGATTTAGGTACACGACGAAATCATAGTTCCTATATAGATTTACATATTGAAGAAGTTCTCAATCTGGAAGAAGTTTTGGTTGAAGATATTAAAAATGAAAAGTTTAAAGTCGTTGTAGATGCGGTAAACTCTACTGGTGGAATTTCTATAGTACCCTTATTAGAAAAATTGAATGTTGAAGTAATTCAATTGTATTGTGAACCTAACGGCAATTTTCCTCATAATCCGGAACCTCTTAAAAAGCATCTTCAAGATTTATCTGAAGCAGTACTTAAACACCACGCAGATTTTGGAGTAGCTGTAGACCCTGATGTGGATCGCATTGCGTTTATAGATGAGCATGGAGAAATGTTTGGTGAAGAATACACTCTGGTAAGTGTTGCAGATTATATTCTATCCCGTCAAAGTGGTTATACTGTTAGCAATTTATCATCTTCCCGAGCTTTGAGAGATGTTACTGAAAAACATGGAGGTAGCTACAAAGCCAGTGCAGTAGGCGAAGTTAATGTGGTTAAAACCATGAAAGACACCAATGCTGTTATTGGTGGAGAAGGTAACGGAGGAGTGATTTTCCCTAAACTGCATTATGGTCGCGATAGTCTAGTGGGCTTAGCCTTATTCTTGTCATTGTTGAGTCAAAAACGAGTTTCTGTGTCTGCGCTTAGAAAAACCTATCCGAATTATTTTATGGCTAAAGAAAAAATTCAATTGACACCTCAGATTGACGTAGACAACCTCTTGAGTAAAGTGGAAAAATTACATGAAAACGAGGACGTTACAACAATTGATGGTGTAAAAATAGATTTTGAAAAATCCTGGGTGCATTTAAGAAAATCGAATACAGAACCCATTATAAGAGTTTATACGGAAGCACCGACACAAGAAGAAGCGGATAACCTAGCCCAAAAAATGATTGCTAAGGTTGAAAGTTTGACCTGATTGATAATTTCAGATTGCAGATTTAAATATGACTTGTAATTTGAAACTTTAAACTCATTTATTAATCGCCTGCAGATTTCGCAGATTTTAAGCCCCCCTAAAACCCTAAGGGGGAACTTATAAAATCGAACTTTAAGTCTAATTACTCATAAACGGACATGCATACTCATCTTCAAACATTAAACTTATAAACTTATAAACATTAAACTTATAAACTTATAAACATTAAACTTATAAACCTATAATGCATGTTTATATCTCAACAGATCCAATACCCTCTCTAATAAGAGTTGGCTCATCTGTTGTTAAATCAATTACAGTAGAAGGCACATTGTTTCCATAACCGCCATCAACAACTATATCGACGAGTTTATCCCATTTTTCGTGAATTAAACTAGGGTCTGTGGTATATTCTATCACATCATCCTCATCTTTTATTGATGTAGAAACAATAGGGTTACCTAGTGCTTTTACAATACTTGAACAGATGTTGTGGTCTGGAACCCTTATCCCAACAGTTTTTTTCTTTTTAAATATTTTAGGTAAATTATTATTTCCCGGAAGTATAAA
>CAYMXD010000180.1:0-5345 GCA_964394095.1 uncultured Mesohalobacter sp.
CAGCTTTTAGAACTCGACGAAGAATGAGGCAAAGAGAAATTTGGGAAGTTTTTTTTGATCCTGTTTTAGGCAGCGAGCAAAGCGGACGAAGACCGGCCGTCGTTATATCGGGGAACATGGTCAACAGGAATATCAATACGATTATTGTTTGTCCATTAACCTCAAGCCTGAAAAACTATGAAGGAAATCTGATTTTACATCCATCTCATAATAACGGACTAATGAAAACATCAGAGGTGATGACGATTCATATTCGCTCAATTTCCAAAGAAAGATTCAAGAAGAAAATAGGATACATAACAAAAAATGAGCTTTCAGTTATTATTGAGAGCTTGACTAAAATATTAAAATACTAAAGAATGCAAACCACACAAAGTTATATTCAGGGCCAATGGACTCAGGGTCAAGGCGAAGGCCAACCCATACATGATGCTGTTACCGGTGAACACTTTACCAATGTCACTATTGAAGGTTTTGACATTCCTGAAATCCTTAACTACGGCAGACAACAAGGCAAAAGCCTGCGCGAAATGACCTTTCAGGAGCGCGGGTTAATGCTTAAAAAACTGGCATTCCACTTGCAAAAAAGACGAAAGCAACTTTACAACATCAGTTACCGCACCGGCGCCACCAAAACCGATACCTGGTTTGATGTGGATGGCGGTATAGGCAACCTGTTTGCTAACGCGTCTTTGCGTAAACTCTTTCCCAATTCTCCTTTTGATGTCGAAGGCGATCCAATCGATTTATCAAGAGGTGGTCGATTTATGGCGCATCATATTTTGGTACCCAAGGCCGGTGTGGCGGTGCATATCAACGCTTTTAATTTCCCGGTTTGGGGCATGCTGGAGAAATGTGCCGTGAATTGGATGGCCGGAATGCCTGCGGTAGTTTTGCCCGCACCACAATCGGCGTATCTAACGGAAGCTATGGTCAAGTTAATTATTGATTCAAAAATTTTACCTGAAGGTGCACTTCAGCTGATTAGTGGTACAGCAAAACATATTTTGGATACAGTGCAGTCCGATGATGTGGTCACCTTTACCGGGTCTGCATCCACAGGACGTCGGCTTAAAGCGCACCCACGACTGATTGAAGAAAGCGTGCCCTTTACTATGGAAGCCGATTCGCTTAATGCCAGTATCCTCGGTGAAGATGCGGTCCCGGGTACACCGGAATTCAACTTATTTATCAAAGAAGTACGGAACGAAATGACTGTAAAATGCGGGCAGAAATGTACAGCCATTCGACGAATTATTGTGCCGCAAACATTAATTGAAGATGTACAAATCGCCTTAGGTCAGGCCTTGGACAAAGTCACTATGGGAGACCCGCGCCTAAAAGAAGTCAGAATGGGTTGCCTGATTGATAAAGCCCAGGTGGAAAGCGTAAAAACACAGGTGGGAAAAATCGCCCAAACCGCTGAAATCGTTTACGGTGATTTTGAAGCAGCAACTCTAATTAAGGCCGATTTTGAAAAAGGGGCCTTCATCAAGCCTATTCTTCTCCGTGAAGATCAACCTTTAAAAAACGAAGCTGCACACGTCACCGAAGCTTTTGGCCCTGTAAGTACACTCATGCCTTATAAAACTTTAGATGAGGCAGTAGCCATCAGTAAAAAAGGAAAAGGCTCTTTGGTGAGCTCTATTTTTACCAATAATGACCGTATTGCTCGGGATTATACCATTCAGGCCGCAACACATCACGGTCGGATTTTGGCGATAAATCGGGAATCTGCCAAACAAAGCACAGGGCACGGCTCGCCATTGCCAAATCTGATTCACGGTGGTCCCGGACGCGCCGGTGGAGGCGAGGAAATGGGCGGCAAGCGCGGCATCAAACACTTTATGCAACGTTGTGCCATTCAGGGTAGTCCTACTACACTAACCGAAATCACCGGCATTTATCAGCCCAAATCAGCTTATAAAGCTGCTGAAAAACATCCGTTTGCCTATCACTGGGAAGATATCCAGCCGGGTATGTCTTTGGAAACCCACAAACGCACCCTGACCGATACCGATATCATCAACTTTGGCAACCTGACTTGGGACCATTTTTATGCGCATACCGATATCACCTCTCTGGAAGGCAGCATATTTGAAAAACGCACCGCTCACGGCTATTTTATCATTTCAGCCGCTGCGGGTTTGTTTGTGTATCCCAATAAAGGACCGGTAGCCGCCAATTATGGGCTGGAAGATATTCGGTTTTTACGACCTTTATACCATAACGACACGATTTATGTTCGCCTGACCTGTAAACAAAAAGTCGATCGCGAACAAAAAGGCAAAGAACTGCCAAGCGGAATTGTAAAATGGTACGTTGAGGTGTTCGATGCGCTGGAAGAAGACCCACAGGAAAAGCTGGTTGCCGTGGCTACTATTTTGACGATGGTCCAAAAGAAACAGACGGTTTTCCCAGAAGTGAATGAAGACTTTTTGAAAGCTAAACTTGATCAACTTAGCGAGAAACACAAAGCCCAATGGGGCATGATGACGCCACAGCATATGGTAGAACACTTGGAGTTTGGACTGAAAATTGCTGTAGGCGACATTCAGGATTTTGAGGTAGCCACGCCGGAAGAGCATTTGGATAAAGTTCAAGAAACCCTGTATAATTACGAGAAAATGCCCAAAAACTATAAAATGCCTTTGATGAAAGAGGCTGCATTAGAGCCCTTACAACACGCCGATTTAGACACCGCTAAAGCTGCTTTCATCAAAGCCTACGAGGATTTTCATACCTACTTTAAAGAATATCCGGACGCTACTACCAAAAATGCCGTCTTCGGCGAACTGAATTATTTTGAATGGAAACTCCTCAACCGTAAACATTTTGTGCATCATTTTGAGCAGTTTGGGTTATTGTAGTTTAGCTATTAGCCTTTAGCTTTTAATTGATAGGGGAAGAACTTCTCTATAAGATTATAAAACTCAGTATAAACACCACTGCGGCTTTGCAACTTAGCGTGAACTAAAAAAATTTCACCTTATAATCTTAACATCAGAAATCGGAATCTCAAGTCCCCAGACTCTTCGGGATTCAGGTAAAGGAAAATCGCCTTCGGTCATCTGCCAGTTACTCCACTCTGCTTCTAAGCCGTCAAAAGGGATAATACTGACCCACATTTTAAAAGCAACCGGTCTGTAATTCTTATCCACTTCCCATACATAAGCATCACCCGGTGTGGAGCCGCCGGAAGTGTATTGTACCAGTAATTTTTGCTGACCATCTTCTTTTACTATCTCCCGTTGTGTGCCGGGATCAAAAATTTTGAAAGGTGCCACCAGCCAAAAACTATCATTGTTGAAGTTTTTTATGGCATAATCAATAGCGTCTTGTTTGTCATCCCCGGTTATTTGCTGTCCGGATTGGTAAGCTAAACTTTCATTAGGTGATGATGTGTGTAAGGTGACGTGTTTATCGGTCCAATAGACATCAACAATATCTTGTTGTAATTGCCATTCATAGCGATTGACTCCTCTAAAGGTCCAGTGGATTTCTTTAGTGTTTTTAAAAGCCTCATAATTTATAGCGTCCAAAATTGAGTAGGCCAAGTCATCTGCTGCTTTTCCTGCTGTTCCTTGAGGCAGGTCCTCGTTGTATTTTAATTTTAAAACCACAAAACCAATAAGTAGGATACCAATTAAAATTAGTAGGCCTTTAAGTAAAACGCTTAAAACTTTTTTCATCTTATTATCTTGAAACGTAAAAGTATAAAATCAATTGCAATTATTTGAGTTGAAGCATTAGAGGTTTGAATGTAGAAAGGTTTTAGTTTGAAATTATATTTGAAAAAACTGCGTGAACTGATAAATTACTTCTTTCCGCTGAACCCAACTTGTCAGCTTGTAGTCCGAAAAATATTCTCTTCTCTGATAAAAATTCTCATTAATCCCTGAATAAAACCCAAAAGGTCCTTAGAGACCTTTCGGGTTAGTAACGCCCTCGACCCGAAAGGTTTATCCAAGCTTTTGGGTCTTATAACGGAGCCCAGTTTTTGGTGCCAAGAGAACAACTTCACCAAGCATTGCCGATCTTCCCTATTACACTCAAAAGGAAAACCCAAAAGGTCCACCAAGAGTGTATAGCTTAGAGAGCTTTTGGGTTTGCTTGCTCTAAATTGCTTTTAAGTCTAAGATTTCAAAATACTTCTCGAAATCACAATCTTTTGGATTTCTGAGGTGCCTTCGTAGATTTGAGTGATTTTGGCGTCACGCATCATACGCTCGACGTGGTATTCTTTCACATAGCCGTTTCCACCGTGGATTTGAACAGCTTCTGTTGACACATCCATAGCCACTTGAGAGGCGTACAATTTGGCCATCGCACCGGAAAGGTCGTAATTTTTACCCTGGTCTTTGTCCCAGGCAGCTTTCATGACTAAGTGGCGTGCGGCTTCAATTTGGGTATGCATATCGGCCAATTTAAAGGCAATCGCCTGGTGATTCATGATTTCGGTGCCAAAGGCTTTTCTGGTTTTAGAATATTCTTTTGACAATTCGTAAGCACCGGCAGCAATACCCAGTGCTTGCGCAGCAATTCCGATTCGACCGCCGGATAAGGTTTTCATGGCAAATTTAAAACCGAAACCATCTTCGCCGATACGGTTTGCTTTGGGGACTTTAACATCGTTGAAGTTTAAAGAATGGGTGTCGCTGCCGCGAATACCCATTTTATCTTCTTTTGGGCCAACTTCAAAACCGTCCCAGCCTTTTTCGACGATAAAAGCGTTGATGCCTTTATGTTTCTTTTCTCTGTCGGTTTGGGCAATCACCAGGTAGTAGTCTGCACTGCCACCATTGGTAATCCAGTTTTTTGTCCCGTTTAGAACGTAATGGTCACCATGATCTATGGCGGTTGTTTTTTGAGACGTGGCATCACTCCCGGCTTCGGGTTCGCTTAAGCAAAAGGCACCGAGTTTTTCGCCTGTAGTGAGTTTAGATAAATATTTTTCTTTTTGTTCGGGCGTGCCATAGGTGTCCAGACCCCAGCATACTAAGGAGTTATTTACAGAAACCACAACCGAAGCTGATGCATCTACTTTAGACAATTCCTCCATGGCTATGATGTAGGAAATGGTATCCATGCCGCCGCCGCCATATTCCGGTGACGCCATCATGCCCATAAATCCGAGTTCGCCCAGTTTTTTGATTTGCTCTGCGGGAAACGCCTGTTTGTTATCACGTTCAATTACACCTGGCAATAATTCTGTCTTTGCAAAATCTTTTGCCGCTTGGCGAATCATTTCATGCTCTTCGGTATATTTAAAGTCCATAGGTATTGAGTTATTAAATCGTCAAAAAATAGGTGCAAATATAGCTTATCTTTAAATGATTAGCAAT
>CAYMXD010000181.1:0-5344 GCA_964394095.1 uncultured Mesohalobacter sp.
CATCAAAATCTGCACCTACGGAACAGTCAACATCCTGGTTACATGGTCCCGAATCATTTAAAGCTTTGGTGTTCTTGCTGTAATCGGTTACACTTCTATACCCATGAACAGCTTTAGAAAGATGTAGCTTACCTTGTTCTATTTTATCGGCAGGTTCATAATATTCTATAAAAATATCGTCTCCATCAACAAGCCAAGACCCAAAAATTTTGTCCTCACGATTTTGAGTATGTGTATAAGCCCCTAAAAGGTCAGTCCTGTCTGAATTGTAAAAATAGAGTTTACCACCTTCAGGAATATAGAATTCATCAAATACAAAATTCATGGTTTTGGCATTGGCAGAATGAATGTTAATCAGCCAAAACCTACTGCCGTCGGGTAGATTCGTCCAGTTGCCATGCGTATTTATATCAATATCAACCTGATGTTCATAACCAAACCTCCAGGGACCCACTCCTTTTTCTTCGTTTTTTTTATCTTCTTCTTGTATTTTTTTCAAATCAAATGGCGGAAGTGTAATTTTCTGGGTATTTTCAGTTTCAATTTTCCAGCTTAAAGGTTTGCCTTCATTTGTGACTTGCGAAAAGACCATTAAGGGTAATAACAACGTCAGGTATAGAAATTTATTCATGAGTAATTTATTTAAATTTCTTCAAATCTAAAAAAAATAATTATAAAAAAAGGTCAACCAATGGTTGACCTTCATATTTTTTGTTGTTTATAAAGCTATAATATCAACATCGCATCACCGTAAGTATAGAATCTATATTTCTCTTTTACAGCTTCTTTGTAAGCTTTTTCCATCAAATCGTGGCCCATAAAAGCAGAAATCATCATCAATAAAGTTGATTTTGGCATATGGAAATTTGTCACCATACAATTGGCTATTCTAAAATCATAAGGCGGAAATATATATTTGTTGGTCCAGCCTTCAAAATCATTGAGCGTATCATCTGAATTTACAGCCGTCTCAATTGTTCTCATCACTGTCGTTCCAACTGCACAAATTTTTCTCTTTTCTTTCTTGGCGTTGTTGACTATTTCAGTAGCTTCTTTTTCAATTTTAATTTGTTCGCTGTCCATCTTGTGTTTAGACAAGTCTTCTACTTCAACAGGGTTAAAGGTTCCTAAACCAATGTGTAGTGTAACTTCTGCAAAATCTATTCCTTTAATTTCTAGACGCTTCATTAAGTGCTTAGAAAAATGTAAACCGGCAGTAGGGGCAGCAACAGCTCCCTCTTCTTTGGCGTATATGGTTTGGTAGCGCTCTTCGTCTTCAGGTTCTACAGGGCGGCTTATATATTTAGGGATAGGTGTTTCCCCCAGCTCGTATAATTTTTTTCGAAATTCCTGATAAGACCCGTCATATAAAAAGCGAAGTGTTCTACCTCTTGAGGTTGTGTTGTCTATAACCTCTGCTACCAAATCTTCATCATCACCAAAATATAATTTGTTACCGATTCGTATTTTTCTGGCAGGATCTACTAAAACATCCCATAATCTTGTTTCAGGATTGAGTTCTCTTAGAAGAAATACTTCAATTCTGGCTCCGGTTTTTTCTTTATTACCAAATAATCTGGCAGGAAAAACCTTTGTGTTATTAAAGATTAATACATCTTTTTCATCAAAATAATCTAAGAGGTCTTTAAAAATTTTATGTTCAATTTTACCGGTTTCTCGATCTACAACCATTAAACGGGACTCATCTCGGTGAGGTGCAGGGTGTTCGGCAAGAAGCTCTTTTGGTAATTCAAAGTCGAATTGTGATAATTTCATTCCCATATTGAAGTAATTTTTTGGGTGCAAATATAATCTTTACAACACCCCGTTGTCAAGTGTTTTATGTTTTTTATTTAAAAGTGTTATTTTTGCAACTGGACTACTTGAAAAATAATAACTAAAAAGGCTTGCTATTTGTTTTAAAAAGTCTTTATTTTGCAAACCGTTTTTAAATACTATAAATATGTCTAGAGTTTGTGAGCTTACAGGAAAAAGAGCAATGACAGGAAACCATGTTTCTAAAGCAATAAACAGAAGAAAACGTAAATTCAACGTTAACTTAATTAAGAAACGCTTTTACATTCCTGAAGAAGATAAATGGATTACCTTAAAAGTATCCACTTCTGCATTGAAAAATATTAACAAGAAAGGAATTTCTGCTGTTTTGAAAGAAGCAAGACAAAAGGGGTTTTTAAAGAAATAAATTAAAGTAAGATGGCAAAAAGAGGTAACAGAGTTCAGGTTATTTTAGAATGTACTGAACACAAAGATTCCGGTAAACCTGGAACATCAAGATATATTACAACTAAGAACAAAAGAAATACTCCTGATAGAATTGAGTTAAAAAAATACAATCCTATCTTAAGGAAAATGACTGTTCATAAAGAAATAAAATAATTAAGTTATGGCTAAGAAATCAGTAGGTTCAATACAAACCGGTAGTAAACGATTAACCAAAGCGGTAAAAATGGTTAAATCTGAAAAAACAGGAGCTTATACATTTGTAGAGCAAATTATGAATCCTGAAGATGTCAACGATTTTTTCAAAAAGTAAATACACATACATATTTTTTAAAAGCCGTTATCCCTATAACGGCTTTTTTGTATTTTAATAACATCTGAATTTTAGATTGTTTATCTTTACGTTTTGTATCATTAAGAAATCATCACATGGGAATTTTTAATAAACTATTCAATAAAAACAAAAAAGAGGATCTGGATGAAGGTCTTGATAAAACTAAATCCAGTTTTTTTAATAAATTGTCTAAGGCAGTTGCAGGAAAATCTAAAGTTGATGCTTCCGTATTAGACGACCTAGAAGAAGTTCTTATTTCAAGCGATGTTGGTGTAGCCACAACCATAAAAATTATAGACCGTATTGAAGAACGTGTCGCAAAAGATAAATATCTGGGCACAGATGAGCTCAATAAAATTCTTCGCGAAGAAATTGCCGGTCTTTTGGCTGAAAACGAGCATCAATTAGATGATGAAGAGTCCAAAAAGCCTTATGTCATTATGGTTGTAGGGGTAAATGGCGTAGGCAAAACTACAACTATAGGTAAGTTGGCCACACTTTTTAAAAATCAAGGACTTTCCGTTGTACTTGGTGCAGCAGATACCTTTAGAGCTGCCGCAGTTGAGCAGCTAGATATTTGGTCGCAGCGTGTTGGTGTGCCCATCGTGAAACAAAAAATGGGTAGTGATCCTGCATCCGTTGCCTACGATACAGTGCAAAGTGCCGTTAAACAAAATGCCGATGTTGTTTTGATAGATACCGCAGGAAGACTTCACAATAAAGTTAACCTGATGAAAGAGTTGACAAAAATTAAACGCGTCATGCAGAAAGTTGTAGATCATGCACCTAATGAAGTCTTATTGGTTTTGGATGGTTCTACCGGCCAAAATGCTTTTGAGCAGGCCAAGCAATTTACAGCAGCCACAGAAGTAACCTCACTGGCAGTCACCAAACTGGACGGTACAGCAAAAGGAGGCGTCGTAATTGGCATAAGTGACCAATTTAAAGTGCCTGTAAAATACATTGGAATAGGTGAAAAAGCGACTGACTTACAAATGTTCGATAAGGAAGAATTTGTAAATTCATTTTTTAACAAATAGTATGTCAGATAAACCGGCGCCTTTTACAAACCCTAGAAATAAAATCACCATATATAAAATCACCATTATTTATGCGGCCTTTTATGCTTTAATGAAAGTCTATGCCATTTTTAATGGGTCTTGGTTTTTGCCTAATTTGATGATCAGCTTACCAATTGTATTAATTGGTTTTTTAGCTTGGTGGCAACTTAAGCAAAAGAAAACCAACTGGTGGTTCATTGCCTTGTCTATTGTAGTGGTGAGTGCAGTAAGGTACTTTGAGCAGGATTGGGTCTATTATTTAAATCAAAATTTATAATTCATGCGTACAAAAACGCTTAAGAAAAATAAAATTAACCTTGTAACCTTGGGATGTAGTAAAAATATCTACGATTCTGAAGTCATCATGGGTCAACTGAAAGCTAACGGCAAAGACGTGGGCCATGAAGAAGAAGGGAATATTGTAGTCGTGAACACTTGTGGATTTATCGATAACGCCAAAGAACAATCGGTTAATACCATTTTGAACTACGCCCAGTTGAAAGAAGAGGGTGAAATTGAAAAGTTGTTTGTTACCGGCTGTTTATCTGAACGCTACAAACCAGATTTAGAAAAAGAAATTCCAAATGTAGACGCCTATTTCGGCACAACCGATTTGCCTCTTTTGCTGAAAGCCCTTGGTGCCGACTACAAGCATGAATTGATAGGAGAACGATTAACAACTACGCCAAAAAACTATGCTTATCTGAAAATTGCTGAAGGATGCGACAGGCCCTGTTCATTTTGTGCCATTCCTTTAATGCGGGGTAAGCACCGTTCAAAACCCATTGAAGATTTAGTGACAGAAGCCGGAAAACTTGCAGCTAATGGCGTTAAAGAATTGATTCTTATCGCACAGGATTTAACCTATTACGGTCTAGATTTATACAAAAAGCGTCGCTTAGCAGATTTACTGAAAGCTTTAGCTAAAATTGAAGGTATTGAGTGGATACGTCTGCATTATGCCTTTCCAACGGGCTTTCCAGAAGATGTTTTGGATGTTATACGTGAAGAACCAAAAGTTTGTAATTACATAGATATCCCTTTGCAGCATATTTCTGATGAGATGCTTAAATCTATGCGCAGAGGCACAACGCACGAAAAGACGAATCGATTGCTTAAGTTGTTTAGAGAGAAAGTGCCGGGTATTTGCATTCGTACAACTTTAATTGTCGGGTATCCCGGTGAAACCGAAACACATTTTGAAGAGCTTAAAGCTTGGGTAAAGGAAATGCGATTTGAACGTTTAGGGGTATTTACCTATTCGCATGAGGAAGATACCCATGCTTATAATCTGAAAGACGATGTTCCTCAGCAAGAAAAGATGCGAAGAGCCAATGAAATTATGGAAATTCAATCGCAAATTTCATGGGAACAAAATCAATCTAAAATAGGCAAGGTTTTCAAATGTGTTATCGATAGAAAAGAAGGCAATTATTTTGTTGGCAGAACAGAGTTTGATTCCCCGGATGTGGATAACGAGGTTTTGATAGACGCCAATGCACATTATGTTAAAATTGGAGATTTCAGCCATATTAAAATCACAGAAGCTCACGATTTCGACTTGTACGGGGAACCGGTTTAGTAATTAATTGAGTTTATGAGTTTATAAGTTTATAGGTTTATGAGTTTATAGGTTTATGAGTTTATAAGTTTACTGAAGTTTCTGAGTTTTCGGTTTACAAAACTATATGCCCTTTAAATTCTGAAA
>CAYMXD010000182.1:0-5316 GCA_964394095.1 uncultured Mesohalobacter sp.
GGCTACAATAGTTAATTTAAAAAAAAAGATTTGATTATTAAACTAACAATCGTTAGTTTTGAAATATTAAAAAATTATATGGCTAAATTTTTTCCTTTAAAGGTGAGTGCTGTTGAAAAAGCTACAGAGGATTGTACTGTGGTTACTTTTGAGGTTTCCCCAAATCTTCAGGATGAATTTCATTTTCAGCCGGGACAACATTTAACCTTGAAGAAATCTATAAATGATGAAGACATCAGACGTTCTTATTCACTGTGCAGTAGTCCTTTGGACAAACAATGGAAAGTCGCTGTAAAGCAAATTCCGGATGGGAAGTTTTCAACCTTTATTAATCGGGAATTAAAGTCGGGTGAAAGTTTAGAAGTCATGCCGCCAAGTGGTTTATTTGGTGTAAAACCAGACGAAACCCACGCTAAGCAGTATGTATTTTTTGCAGCAGGAAGTGGCATCACCCCTATCCTATCCATGATAAAGACACATCTGGCTTTAGAACCACGTTCAAAATGTCAGCTGTTTTATTTGAATAAGAATGCGAAATCTATTATCTTTAAAGAAGAAATAGAGCAAATACGAAATAAGTACTTTGGAAGATTTGAAATTTTTTACTTCCTTACCCGCGAGCAGCGTGATATCGAATTATTTAACGGCAGATTTACACCGGATAAAATTCAGCAGCTTTCAGAAACCCTTTTGAATGTTGAAAATACCGATGAGTGCTTTATTTGCGGCCCGGAACAAATGATTTTTATGATTCGTGATGAATTGTCAAAACTCGGTTTACCAAAAGAAAATATTCACTATGAATTATTTGTTTCAGGCTTATCGGAAGCGGATAAACAAAGCGTTGAAGAAGCCCGAAAAAAACGAAAAGGAACTACCGAAGTTACCATATTAGACGGTGGTAAAGAATTTCACTTCGATATGACTAAAGATGATGATAATATACTGGATGCTGCATTAGCCGCTGGTGCCGATTTACCCTTCTCCTGTAAAGGTGGTGTTTCAAGTACTTGTAAATGCAAGCTTATTCAAGGACATGTAGAAATGAAAGTCAATTATGCTTTGGAAAAAGACGAGGTGGCTCAAAATTATGTTTTAAGTTGCCAGTCTATACCAACAACAAAGAAAGTTACAGTAGATTTTGATGTTTAATAAATGAAAATGTTATGAGTTCGAAAACAATTAAAAATTTAGAAGACATTTTTGAGGCTAAAATAGCCCGAGATGAAAAGATTGAACCCAAGGATTGGATGCCGGAAAAATATCGAAAAACACATATTCGACAAATTTCGCAGCACGCCCATTCTGAAATTGTCGGGATGCTGCCGGAAGGTAACTGGATTACCCGTGCGCCTTCATTACGACGTAAAGTGGCTTTATTAGCAAAAGTTCAGGATGAAGCCGGTCATGGCCTCTACCTCTACTCGGCCTGTGAAACTTTGGGCATTTCCAGAGAAGAATTATACGACCAACTCCACACTGGTAAGGCAAAATATTCAAGTATTTTCAATTATCCGACACTCACTTGGGCTGATATTGGCGCCATTGGTTGGTTGGTTGACGGTGCTGCTATCATCAATCAGGTGCCGCTTTGTAATACCTCTTTTGGTCCCTACGCCAGAGCTATGGTTCGTGTATGCAAGGAAGAAAGTTTCCACCAAAGACAAGGCTATGAAATCATGATGACTTTATGTAACGGCACTCAGGAACAGAAAGACATGGCTCAAGATGCCTTAAACCGCTGGTGGTGGCCTTCCCTCATGATGTTTGGCCCTACCGATGATGAATCTACACACACTGAGCAGTCTATGAAATGGAAGTTGAAACGCAAAACCAACGATGAACTCCGTCAGCAGTTTGTTGATCAAACCGTACCTCAGGCGAATATTTTAGGCTTAAAAGTACCGGACAAAGATTTGAAGTATAATAACGATACCGGTCATTACGACTTCGGAGAAATCGATTGGAGTGAATTTTGGCAAGTCGTCAAAGGACACGGCAAGTGCAACAAAGAACGCTTAAAAGCCAGAAAAGACGCCTGGGACAATGGCAAATGGGTCCGCGAAGCCGCCATGGCCTATGCCGATAAGCAAGGCGACAAAAGAACTCAACAAGCTGGTTAATTAGAAGTAAAATATTAGAAGTTAGATATTAGAAGTTAGAAGTTAGATATTAAAGTAAATAATGCCTTATGAATTGATTTTAAAATGGGGAAATATACTTAAAGACATGAAAGTAGATAATATAACTAATAAAAGATTCCTTCCCTCACTTGTACTGTGCGCAGTCGAAGTAGGGAAGGTTAGAATAGGCTTATGAAAAAAGACTGGCCTCTTTGGGAGGTATTTGTAAGAAGTAAAAACGGACTGGAACACCGCCATTTTGGGAGTTTACATGCGCCGGACGCAGAAATGGCCATCAAAAACGCCCGTGATGTCTATACAAGACGAAAGGAAGGCGTTAGCATTTGGGTGGTAGAATCTAAAAATATTAAGGCCTCGAACCCTGACGATAATGCAGAACTATTTCATCCTGCCGATGATAAAGCCTACAGACATCCCACCTTTTACGATTTACCGGATGATGTTGAACATATGTAATTTGAACAAATCATGACAAAACAAAACCTTACCCATTACATCTACGGCATTGCTGATAACGCCCTGATTTTAGGTCAGCGCTTATCAGAACTCTGCGGTCACGGTCCTACGCTGGAAACGGATATTGCGCTGACCAATATGGCTTTGGATTTATTAGGGCAGACCCGCTCTTATTACCAATATATTGCAAACTTATCTCCTGATGGTTTAACTGAAGATGATGTGGCTTTTTTAAGAAAAGAACGTGAGTACCGAAATGTCTTATTGGTAGAACAACCCAATACCGATTTTGCTTACATTATGCTAAGACAATACTTCTTTGATGTTTTTCATTTTATGCAATTACAACAGCTTCAGCAAAGCAAAGACGTCAACCTAACCGCTATTGCCAATAAAAGTATCAAGGAGGTAGGTTACCACAAACAGTTTTCTGGCGATTGGGTGAAACGATTAGGAGATGGCACCGCTGAAAGTCATGAAAAAATTCAACAAGCAGTGAACGATTTATGGGCCTTTACAGATGAATTATTCCATTTATCAGATGAAGATAAAATAGTGGTTGATGCCGGACATGGGGTAAATCCTGAACAATTTAAAGAAAAGTATTATCAAATAATTAGTCAGTTGCTTGAAGAATCTACTCTTGAAGTGCCTAAAACAAAGTATTTCCAAAAAGGCGGTAAAGATGGAATTCACAGTGAACATATGGGCTATATTTTAGCTGAAATGCAATTTATGCAACGCGCCTATCCCGATATGAAATGGTAAACTAAACTAAAAATGCCTGCAGACGCCCAAATACATCCCGACTTATTTCCCATTCTTAAATCAATACCCGATCCTGAGATTCCAGTATTGTCGATCATAGATTTGGGCGTCGTACGCCATGCAGAGCTTCAAGATCAAAATGCTGTCGTAGACATCACCCCCACCTATAGCGGCTGTCCCGCAATGGATGTCATTGGAGATGATATTAAAAAAGCTTTAAGCGAGAAAGGTTACAACCCTAAAGTCAATCTCATCTTAGCACCCGCCTGGACTACAGACTGGATGACAGATGAAGGCAAGCGGGCATTAAAAACATACGGCATTGCTCCTCCTATGGATGCTACTTCAGACAAAAAAGCCTTGCTTGGTGAAGAACAAGTCATCCCCTGCCCTCAATGTGAGTCCAAAAACACCAAACTGCTCAGTCAGTTTGCTTCCACCGCCTGTAAAGCCATGTTTAAATGTCAAGATTGTGAAGAAACTTTCGATTATTTTAAGTGTTTGATTTAAACTTCAGCTTTTAGCCCCTTGACTTTAATACTTTGAAGCAATTTTCTTATCACTACAATATCATCTAAGCTGTATAATATATCATCCCCTAAAGCGGATAAATCAACATAAGAATTTCAGTTCTTTTTGATATCTAAAATTTGAGTTTCCCTAATATTTAAACCTAAACAATCCCCATCACATTTTGTTTACTTAAATTTGAATTTTTAGAAAACAAATCTTATGTTAGACTTTCAAAATCAGACGCTGGATATTAATGAGTTGCCCAGATTTGAGCAGGTTGAAGGACACCCTGTAGATAGGGCTTACCTCAAAGTTCTTCGCATTTTATACATCTTTTGGTTTGTGCTTATGTTTTCAATTTTAATTACTCTTGAAATCCTGATCGAATTACCTCCACAGGCCTTCTACCCTATTCTCGGCGGACTGTTAATACTCTTCAGTTTAAGCATCATAGAAGTAGAGAAAGGCTTTCCCAGACGAAAATTTGGCATTAGAGAAAAAGATATCATTTTTCAAAATGGTTTTTTTGTATTTAGTCAAAGTATTTTACCTTACAATAGGATTCAGCATGTTGAAATTAAACAGGGGCCGTTGTTTAAAGCCTTTAGCTTATTTACCTTAAAGGTTTACACTGCCGGATCTTCAGCCGGGGATTTGAGTATTGCCGGCTTAAACACAAACGATGCAGATAAACTTAAAGCACAAATTCTTAAAGTCGCAGACCTGAATGAGAACTGATTTTTACACCCCTCAACGCCAAAACTTTAGAGGGATTCTGGTGATTTTCCTGATGGATTTACTTAAACGCATACAACAAAACATATATGCGTTTTTACCACTGCTCAGCAGCAACATTAGAAACAATTATTTAGAATATATCATATTTGGCTTTGTATTACTGCTGCTCCTTCAACTACTCTACTCTTACAAAAGCTATTTGAATTTTAAATTTCATATTGAAAACCAACGCTTTTTTCTTCGTCATGGGGTGTTCAAATTTACCGATACCGATATTCCTTTTGATCGTATTCAAAACATCAACATCAATCAAAACCTGATACAACAATTACTGAATGTGGTTGGGTTTGAAATTGAAACCGCCGGACAGGGCACAGCAGAAATAAAAATAAAAGCCCTTAGCCGTGAAGATGCTAATGCTTTAAAACAAATTTTACTGGAAAATAAAGCTCAATCCGTAGCTTCTGAAGATGAAGACACAGAAGAAACACCCACCCAACAAACATCAAATGTATTGTTTCGGTTAAATTTGGGAAGACTACTTAAAGTAGGTTTGAGTGCCAACTATTTGAAAGGTTTTGGTTTGGTGTTTGTCTTTATCATGACTTTGCTTCAGTATATTGAAGATTTTTTTTCAAATGTTTTTGAAATTGATGTTGGTGAAGCCTACTTCACTGATATCCCATCAACTTTTGGA
>CAYMXD010000183.1:0-4990 GCA_964394095.1 uncultured Mesohalobacter sp.
AAAAATTTAAATCATGCCAACGGTTTTAAGGCATAAAGGCTTTAGGTTTTTCTTTTATACTAATGAACATTTGCCTATTCATATTCCTACAGAAAAAGAAAACAAAACAGCAAAATTTAACTTGGAACCTTTTTTAGAACTTGTTTACAGCAGAAAGTTTAAAGCTTCAGAAATATCTGAAATGCGAAAAAAATTAGTGATAATCAAGAATATTTAATACATCAATGGAATGAGTATTTCAGTAATACATAAATCAAAACTCGCACAAGATCTCAAATTTTCTAAAGATAAAATGATAATTATGCTCGAAGATGGTAGAGAATTATCGGTGCCACTGGAGTGGTTTCCAAAACTAAGAGACGCCAATCAACAGCAACTTCAAAACTGGCGGTTTATCGGTTCCGGCGAAGGTATTCACTGGGAAGATTTAGACGAAGATGTTTCTGCGGTACGGTTGTTAGACTAAATATATTAAATTTAAATCGTTTGTTTTTAAACGTTTAGACCTCACAGGTCTCTGAGACCTGTGAGGTCTTGTATAAAAAACTAATTAAAAATTTTCATCAAGAAGAATAACACTCAGCTTATTCTTTTTTAAGCTTCTCATTAAGGGTATTGATTAATTCATCTTTTTCTTGGATACGTTTTTCATACTGCTCAATCAGTTTTTCTGATAACTGGTTGATGATATAAGCATTATTGGAGTGTCCACCTTGTTGATTGTCATTGATAACAATACTTTTTTGTTTGACATTATCTTCGGGTTGAACTTCAAAGATTTCACAAAGTTTTTCTAAATGACTTGCCCAAGTATAAGTCTCTCCGTTTTCAAGTCTGGCATAAGCCGATTGCGAAATACAAAGCTCATGAGCCAAATGCTCTTGGGAATAGCCTTTTTGATGACGAAATTGTTTGATGCGTTTACCGATGATTTTGTTCATAGCACAAATATAGGAAATTATTCAAAACCAAAATCCGCATAAAATATGTGTTTATCGCATAGGATTGTTACCAAGAATATAGTTCATCTCTATACTTTAGCCCTATGAAATACAAATATTTATTACCGCCCCAAAACAATTTAAAGCCCATTCGACTTCCAGAATAAGAAAAAATAGTAAATTTGATTTTGCAGTGGTAGAGATAGGACGATTTCATAGTCTGAAAGCAGAAAATCAGTGTGCCAACTGCCGGACTTGAATGGCTAAGGTTGGTAATTAATCTTTTAAATTTTAAAATTATGAAATCTTTAATTTTTAGTCTAGCTTTTATGCTAGTTTCTGCATCATCTTTTGCAAACAATGCAGTAGAGTCTAACGAATTCAAAACACTCAATAATTCAAAACCAAACATTGAATGTTTAGTTTTAAATAATAACCTTGCAGATGATTAAGGTTGTTGGCATTATTTCACTTGGTATGATAGTGAAGGCAATGTGATTGCAGAAGTTGAATGGTATTCAGAAGATTGTGGTGACAATGATATGGAAATAACAATTACAGCTGAAAAATAGTAATACTTATTTAATATTAACATTTGAGTGTTTGCGTCAGTAGAACGTAAACACTCAAATTTTATAATTACTTAGACATTTAGTAACATTAGAAAAATATTTTTTCCAAGATCTCAACTAACAAACTAATTACTTTTACAATAAATTAAAGCTTTAAATACCAAATTAGAAGTTATGAATAAAACAATAATTTTCCTCTTTATACTAAATTTTCAAATCTTATCTCTTGCTCAAAATAATATTTCATTTGGAAAGTTTGTTTTCGAAGAGAATGTAGTTACATCAAAACAATCACAATTAGAATATACTTTATATTTTAATGATGAAAAATCTCTATATATTCTTAAGAAAAATATATCGAATGATTCGACAACTACAGGCAACAATAATTTTCTTAAGAAATTTATTAAAAATTCACAAAGCAATAATAAAACTCCCTTTTACTTTAGACAAAAAAATGGCAAAAAATTATATTATACTGGAACTACGACATTAAAACAATATGTTGTTATGGATTCGACTATTTCATTTAATTGGAAAATCCATGAGGAAAAAAAAATGATTGGTAATTTTAATTGCCAAAAAGCAACATCTCTTTACAGAGGTAGAGATTATACTGCTTGGTTTGCAGAAGATATTCCAGTCGATTATGGCCCAAGAAAATACCACGGTTTGCCTGGCCTAATTATAGAAATATACGATAAAGATGGTAAATATCACTCAAGATTGAAATCTGCATCAATTTCTTCTCAATACGATAAAATAGATGAAATTCTTGATGAAGAGTCCATCGAAAAGGATAACTACATAACTTATAATCAATTTTTATTAAATCAATGTAGTGATGCCAAGGAATTTGAAGGTATTATAAAATCAAAATTACCAAGGAACGTTAGTCAGTTTAATATAACTAATATAGGTGGAAGAAAAGATAACATTGAAATTGTTGATTTCGAATGCGATTAGTTATACTTGTTATTATATGTATATTTCTAAGTATATATACAGGAATCGGACAAACAACAATACGTGGCACCGTTAAGGACAGTTTAAAAAGTACAATTAAATCGGCAAGCATCATCCTAAAATCTGACAGTACAAACATCCTAGCATACACTTATAGTGATGAAAAAGGAAAATATACTCTTAGAGTCAATCAAAAAGGTAATTTTGAACTTCAATTTTCATCCTTAGGTTATCATAAAAAAATTATTCCTATCTCAATAAATGATTTATCTCAAAACTATACTGTAAATGCTGTTTTACTACCAAAAACAGAAAGTCTTCAAGAGGTTTTTATAGAAGCTGAGCGACCCATACGTGTGAAAGAAGACACCATCACTTTTCAAACCAAAGCTTTTATAGACGGCACCGAGCAAACCGTAGAAGATTTACTTAAAAAAATTCCAGGCTTACAAATAGATAGTGAAGGCACCATAAAAGTAGGGAACAAAGAAATTGAAAAACTTATGGTAGATGGCGATGATTTTTTTGAAAAAGGTTATAAAATATTATCAAAAAATATGCCTGCTCATCCCATTGAAGAGGTCGATATTTATGAAAACTATTCTAACAACAAATTATTAAAAGGTATTGAAGACAGCGAAAAAGTAGCTTTAAACTTAAAGCTAAGCGAAGACGCTAAACGCATTTGGTTTGGCAATGTAAATATTGGCTACGGTAATGATAGCTTTTACGACACTAAGGCCAATTTGATGAACTTTGGTAAAAAGAATAAATATTATTTTTTAACCAATCTTAATAATGTGGGGTATGACGCAACAGGAGACATTAATCATTTAATAAGACCGATGCGTTTTGGAGAACCTGCCAGTATAGGTGATAATGCACAAGTTAAAAATATTATCAACTTATCTCCACCTCAACTTAATTTTAAACGCCAACGCACCAATTTTAATAATGCAGAGTTGCTTTCCCTAAACGCTATTTTTAATCCAACAGAAAACCTCAAAGTAAAAACCTTAGGCTTTTTTAATTGGGATGAAAAAGACTTTTTTAGAAATAGCTTTGAACGTTTTAGTGCTAATGGTGTAGAATTTGAAAATACAGAAGATTATGTTTTAACCAATACACAAAGAGTGGGTTTTGGTAAAATTGATATCAACTATGACATTTCTAAAACACAGTTTATCGAAAGCACCACAAAATACAATGATACAGATTTTAGAGATTCATCAAATTTACTTTTCAATGGTTTATCTACAGTAGAAACTTTAAATTCAAATAATCAATTATTTGATCAAAATATCAGTTACACCAACCGTTTTAAGGATAAGAAAGTGTTATTGTTAACAGGTAGAATTATCGATGAAAAAACACCACAGAATTATAAGGTTAATCAATTTTTATTTCAGGATTTGTTTGAAGCAGAAGCTGATAATATTCAGCAGCTGAGCGATAATGAAATGCTTTATATGGGTTTTAACGCCCATTTGATGGATAGACGGCAAAGTGGTAATCTATTTGAGCTACAAATTGGTAATAACTATAGACGAGATAGACTCAATACCACTTACAATTTATTACAGGAGAATATAGTTGCAGAAAATCCTGATGGTTTTCAAAATCAAGTCGAATACGCAGTTAATGATTTATATGCTAAATCTAAATATAAATATGATATCAATTCATTTAGTCTTATTGGAAAGCTTCACTTCCATCAACTTTCAAATCGCTTAGAATTAGGAGAAACAGAGACTACTCAAAGCCCATTTTTTGTAAATCCAAGTTTTGGCTTTGCATGGAAACTAAATGATATGCACAAAATCACTAGCAACTATTCTTTTAACAGAACCAATGCTAAAGTTCTCGATGTTTACCCTGAGTTTGTTCAAACTGGCTTTAGATCATTTAATCGTGGCACCGGCGATTTTAATCAATTAGACTCGTCGTCATTTATTTTTAATTACCAACTTGGTAATTGGAGTAATCGGTTTTTTGCCAATACGTTTGTTATGTATTCTAAAAATCACGATTTCTTCTCTACTAATGCTGTTATTTCTCAAAACTTTTCCCTTACTGATAAAATTCTAATTAAAGACCGAGATTTTTTAAATATCAATACCAATGCAGATTATTATTTTAAAAAATTATCAACTAATCTAAAACTAAAGTTGGGTTACTCTCAATCAGAATTCAAGAACATTGTTAATAATTCAGATTTACGTGTGGTTGAAAATAAAAATTACAATTATGGTTTGGAAATTCGTTCAGGTTTTGATGGTTGGTTTAACTTTCATTTTGGCACAAAATGGTTAACGAGCCAGATAGATACTACAATTTCAAATCAGTTTACAAACAATGAAAGTTTTTTAGATCTTAATTTTATATTTAACGATAAATGGGATGCTCAAATTCAAACTGAGCGTTATGAATTTGGTAATATTGATACAGACAATACCTTTTACTTCTTAGATTTTGATATGACTTATAAGTTTATGAAAGATAAATTCAGCA
>CAYMXD010000183.1:5000-5303 GCA_964394095.1 uncultured Mesohalobacter sp.
ACTTCTTACAGACTTTTAGAACGTTATGTGTTGCTGTCAATTAAGTATAGGTTTTAATCTATTTCATTTACTTTTTTAGAATAAAAATTTCAACTCATCCCGATGATATAACAACTGGGTCATTCTTTTTAGTTTGATCGTTTTAGTTTATTCATTTTTGCTTCATCAAATTAAAAAGCAAAATGAAAACTTTTATATTTTTCTTGTTGATAACTTCAAGCTTTCAAGCGTTTTCACAATATGAAATATCAGGGGTTGTAACCGATAGAAAAACTCAACCTATTCTCGGTGCCAATGTTTATC
>CAYMXD010000184.1:0-5301 GCA_964394095.1 uncultured Mesohalobacter sp.
GGGAGGTTTTTTTGCCCGCAGATGGCGCAGATTGACGCAGATTCTAAACTCCTAACCCCATAAACTAATAAACATCTAAAACTCATATACGCACTAAATTTTCTCCCGCAGATGACGCAGATTTTCGCAAAATTTTTTTGAGATTGAGAGTATAAATCAGCGGTTATCAGCCTAATTCGCGGGAGGTTTTTTTGCCCGCAGATGGCGCAGATTGACGCAGATTCTAAACTCCTAAACCCATAAACTTATAACCTCATAAACTTACAAAAATACTGCCTATAGAATGAACTTATAATGGTCTTAATAAATCGAGAAAGTTTAGCTAATGAAAAATCAACCACTTAAAAACATTGGCTTACTTCACCCCATGCATCAATTTCTTCAACAAAGGGTTAAGGGCAATAGCCAATAATCCTAGAGCGGCAGGAACCAATGTGAAGATTAAAAAGAAAGTTGTCATGCTGTAGGCTTCGGTAATTTTATCAATTTGTCCACCTAAAGTTCCGGCAAGTTTGTTTCCGATAGCAATGGCAATGTACCAGATACCAAACATCATAGCAATCATTCTCCCCGGCACCAATTTACTAATGTAGGATAGTGCAACCGGCGACAGACACAACTCACCCAAAGTATGAAACAGATATGCTAAAATCAACCAAATAATACTTACAGAAGCTACTTTTGCACCTTGATCTATTCCCAAGGAACCAAAAGCCAATGCGGCAAAACCTAAACCGAGCAAAATTAAACCGAGCCCATATTTCATGGCTCCCGAAGGATTGCGTTTGCTTTCCCACCATTTGGAAAACAAAGGCGCAAACATAATGATGAAAAGCGAATTGAGAATTAAAAACCAAGTAGCGGGAATTTCAATTTCATTTTCTTTAATTTCCTTAATTTCTGCTTTCACAATTCCGGTACTTTCTCCTGGTGGAGTAGCTTCCCGTATTCGATTTTCATTAGATTCATCAAGGTAAATAAAATTTCCTTTTTTATCAACATCAATCACTTTCATTTGGTCTCCTATTTCAAAATCGATAGGTTCGATGATGGTGACTTCTCTTTTAATAATTTCGTCATTTGCTGAAATTTGATAATCTTCAGTTACAGGAATTGTTTTTGTTTGGACATTGCCATCTTCATCCAAAACGGGTTGTTCATTTTTATCGAGCATTGCTTTTTCAACTACTTCATAATTTGCAATATATGCTGACGAATTTAAGTCGCGATTAATCATCCAAATCACCAAACCCCAAATCAAAATGAAGCTGATACCTAAAATAATATTCGCCATGGGATAATTCTTAAAGGTTTGTTTGAAAAGCAAAATCAGTACCCAAGTAATAATAGCAATAGGCACAACTGTAATAAGAATATTGGCCACTAAAAAAACGGTATACCAATTGCCTGCCATGATTCGGTCGGTATAGTCTTTTGCAAATATGGTCATAGAACCACCGGCTTGCTCAAAACAGGTCCAGAAACAAACCGTAAATAACGCAAAGAAAATAATGGCCACCATGCGATCGCGGACTTTTGCAGGGTACCGAATGATTCTTAAAATCAAAACCAATAAAAAAGTAAATAAAGCGGCAAGGGCCGTCAACGTGGAAAAATCTGTATCTCCAACAGCCAATACACTGCTGTCTCCAATAATAGATACAGGATCGTTTATGATCCAGATTAAGCCTAAAACAACAGAAATTCCTATAAGCACTTTATCCAAAAGGGTAAACGGATTTAACTTATCGCCTTTGAATTCAAGTTTAGCTGCTTTTTCTTCATCCGTTTGGTCTTCTTCTTTTGTTGGCTTTAATCCTGCTTTTCCAAAAATATTTCTTGCAAAGTAAAATTGAAGCATTCCAAAAAGCATGAAAATTCCCGCCAGTCCGAAACCAAAACTCCACCCTATTTTTTCGCCTAAATAACCACATAGTAAAATTCCTAAAAAGGCTCCGGCGTTTACACCCATATAGAAAATAGTATAGGCTCCATCTTTTTTATCGGGATGTTTTTGGTACAATTCTGAAATAATGGAGGTGATGTTGGGTTTAAAAAATCCATTGCCAATAATAAGCAAGGCAATACCCAAATACATAAATATTTGTGCAAATTCTAATGCCATAGATGCATGACCAAGCGTCATAATAATGGCACCAACTACCACAGCTTTTTGATACCCCATGTATTTGTCAGCTAGGTAGCCGCCAAGAATGGGGGTTAAATATACCAAGGAAGTGTAAGTGCCGTAAAGTGCTAAGGCGTGTTCACGAGGCCAATCCCAGCCGCCCAAACCAAAGGAGCTAACCAAGAATAAAACCAAGATGGCGCGCATTCCGTAGTACGAAAAACGCTCCCACATTTCGGTAAAAAACAAAACAAAAAGCCCGGCCGGATGACCGAGCACTTTAGAATCAAAAAAATCTGGTCGGTTGGTGGTTGCATTCATGTTTTAATAATTTTGGGTTATTTAACTTCGTCGTCTGCTATTTCAAAACCCTCGGTTTCAAGTCCTTCAATTTCCTTGTCCTCTGCACCATGGGTAAGCCGTTTAAGCGGTTTTAGAAGTAAAATCACTAATACTCCAAAAATGACACAAAATATGGTAATGCCGGCAAAAGTTCTAAATTCTAAATCGGTTTGAAATTTATCAACTATAGCCTGACCTTCATATTTTCCTTCTTTATAATCAAAACTTAAAAAGACATCCAAAGGCTGTGATGATGTAGATTGATATTCTTCTAATCGACTTACAAAAACTTCTTTATTGTCTTCATTTTTAAAATTAAAAACACTTGAAATGTCTTCGTTTTTGAATTGGAAATTATCGCCCTCTACAAATGCTTTAGTTTCTATTTTAAAGGCTTTGTTTTTAGTAAAAATACTATCTTCTTCAGCATTTTTGACAAAAGGGATGACCTGATTGGTATCGGCTGAAAGTTCAATCTGAATCGGTTCGGCTTGTGAAGATTCACCAATAATACCAGCGACTTTATTACCGAGACCAGTTGCGGCAAAATAGACGCCCATCATTAAAGCACCATATTTTACCGGTGCTAATTTGGTAATAAATGATAAAGCTACCGGCGATGCCGAGAGTTCTCCGATGGTATGCAATAAATAAGCTAAAAACAACCAGTAGATGGCAGATGAACCTTCGGCGGCATATTGCTGCGTAGCAAATACCATAAACACAAACCCAAGTCCCATGATGATTACACCAACCGCCATCTTAAATATGGAAGAAGCTTCTTTGCCTTTATTTTTAATCCATTGCCAAAAAATGGCTACCGGAATTCCGAAAATGATGATGTAGGTCGGGTTTAAGGATTGAAAAAAGGCTGCGGGAATAGTGTAATCGAATGCAGGTAGAAACCTGTCTGTTTTTTGTTGCGCATAGATGTTTAATAAACCACCAGCTTGTTCGAAAGCGCCCCAAAAGACAATCACAATCAAAAACGAAAGCAATAAAACCACGTATCTGTCCTTCTGAATTTTTGATTCTAAATCCTGATAGATGGTCATCATAAAGCCAACGACCAAGGTTAAAAACAGGAAGAAAATAATATAGGCAACAACCTCACTTTCCATGCTGGTTAAGGGTATCACAACTGATACACCTGCCAAAACCAATAAAGCTACAAGCGTTTGAGGTCTGCTAAACATTTGTTTAAAGATTTGTGGTAAAGACACCGCATTGGGGTCGCCACTACTGTCAATCAGATTCCCCACGTGTTTTAAATAGGGTTGGCCAATAACATAAACCACTTGCCCAAGTACCATCCCAATGGCTGCCAAACCAAAACCGTAATGCCAGCCGTATTCTGCAGCTACCCAGCCCACCAGAATACTGGCCACAGCAGCACCGACATTAATCCCGATATAAAAAATGGAAAAGCCTTTATCACGTCTGGGGTCACCTTCTTTATAAAGTCCGCCAACCATGGTTGAAATATTTGGTTTTAACATCCCAACACCGAGAATAATCAAAAGTAACCCGGTGTAAAATGCCCAATCCTGTTCTATGGATAAAACCCCGTGTCCGGCAACCAATAGCCAACCCCCAATCATCACCGATTTTCGTTGACCTAATAATTTATCGGCAATAATTCCTCCGGGAATAGAAGCCACATACACCAACATCGTGTACCAACCGTAAAGCGCCAGAGCTTTACCTTCATCCCAACCTAAACCGGGGTTATCATCACTCACTTTGGCAAGCATATAAAGCGTGAGTATCGCCCGCATCCCGTAGTAAGAAAAACGTTCCCACAATTCTGTAAAAAATAAGATGTAAAGGCCGGTGGGGTGACCGAAAAGTTCTTTTTGGTGTGTTGGTTTTGTTGACATATATTTTCTATTTAGTTCTATTTGGTTTTTAATTGCTGAATATCAAGCAGATCTTTGGGTCTTGAAGATTTTAATTTACTTGTAATCAGATCTTCTATACTCAAAACATTCCACCTTAATAATTTATTAGCTTTTATATGGTCTTCTTCACTTTCTTTATAAGCCTTGTCGAACGTTTTACCCACAGAAAATCTGGTTATAAGTTCCAAATCTAAGTCATATGGAGAAAATTTTAAGGATATATTCTGCATTTTTTCCATCACGGCTTGAGGGAACTGATCAATTTCATAATCCATATCCTTAAAAACTCGTATCAATTTATTCATGTTATCTTCACGCGTATCTATCCAAAAAACGACATCTGCAGAATGTCTTTGATAGCCATGAAAATTGACAGCACCACCACCAACAAGTATCATACGAACTTTATGCTTGTTTGCTAATTTTATAAACTTTTCAATATTATCACCCCATTTCCTCATCTTTCAAATCTGGATGTATCATTAAAAAATTTCCTTTGTATCGTTCCTCAAAGCTCAGTTTGTTTTTTACAGGCATTACACGGTTTATGGCTCTGGATAACTTCAAAAATTGCATAAAGCGTTCAGCGCCGGAAAGTTTTAAAAAAGCCTCCTGCTGTTGTTGTTTGCTTTCTGCTTTGGTTTGAAATTTAATTTCCATTTTTTAGCTTTTAGTCTTTAGCTTTTTCCTATTTTGGTTTCTTATAATCATATCTTTTCATAAATACTTTTATATATTAGATCTTAAATTTAACAGCTACTGGCTAATGACTTTAAGCTGATTTATAATTGCTCCATCAAAAACTCCGTCATCACATTATACAAATGCAATCTGGTGTTCCCGCCATAAATACCATGGTTTTTATCTGGGTAAATTCGCCAGTTGAATTTTTTATTGGCTTGCACCAGGGCTTCAATCAGTTGCATCGTA
>CAYMXD010000185.1:0-5298 GCA_964394095.1 uncultured Mesohalobacter sp.
TTTAGGCTTAAATGAGCTTTTGCAAAGTTATAGGCGATATGATTATGAGGTTATCAGCTTTCATGAAGAAGATTTGCACCAGGAAACACTCAAAGCCAATTCCGAATATTTTTCTAAATACTTAACCGTCTAACACCATGAAAATAGCAATATTTGGACAAGCATTTTACCCAGATTCGGCCAAATACTTAAAACAAATCATCAAGGTTTTTAGAAGTAGAAAAGTAGAATTCCTTTTTCAAAAGCAATACCTTGAACTGATTAAGTCTAATCACTTTTTGTCTAATACAGATGACTTTGAAGTTTTTGAAACCCTAGACAAATCTTACGATTTGTTTTTTTCCTTAGGGGGAGATGGTACAATTTTATCTTCGGTGCAATTTGTTAAAGAGTTTGATATTCCTATTATAGGAATAAATACAGGAAGACTGGGATTTCTTGCCACAATTCATAAAGACGAAGTGAGTTCCAGTATAAAGGATATTCTAGATGGTAAATTTTACGTGTCTGAACGTTCATTACTTCATGTCTCTACAAGTTGTGAAGACTTCAATAAAGAAAAATTCAGATATGCCCTAAACGAAGTGGCTATAGGTAGAAAGGATACCACATCCATGATTACGGTTGATACATGGGTAGATGAAGAACACGTCGGCGCTTACTGGTCTGATGGCCTTATAGTTGCTACACCTACAGGTTCGACAGGATATTCACTCAGTTGTGGCGGTCCGGTAATTTCGCCTCAAACCAAAGCAGTCGTTTTGACTCCAATTGCTCCACATAATCTTAATGCAAGGCCATTGGTTGTTCCTAATCAGACAGATATAAAGCTCAAAGTTTCAGGTAGAGAAAGCCATTTTTTAATCTCTATGGATTCTAGAATACATAGCTTACCACATGACTGTGAGATTAGAATTACTAAGGCCAATTTTAATATTAAGTTGGTTTCCCATTTAGAAAACAGCTTCCTTAAAACCTTAAGAACAAAGTTACTTTGGGGTGAAGACCAAAGAAATTAAGACAATAATTCACATTTTTTTCTGTTTAACCTACAAACCCGATATATTTCTTCTGTAGGAATACAGAATTACTATATTTGCGAACTTTAAAAAAAATCAACTGTACTAATAATGAAGTCTTTATACTTCTCGATAACTTTTGTTTTTGCAACTCAAATCCTAATGGGACAAACCTATGAAATAGGGCCAATATTAGGGAATACAGCATTTGTAGGTGATGTAGGCGCTACTCAAGTTGTAAATCCCGATCAGTTCCTTGAACTCGATAAATATTCCTACGGCTTATTGTTTAGATGGAACAGAAGTAATAGACATTCATTTAGATTCTCAGCAACTAAATTCAGAACATTTGTAGATGATTCAGAATCAAATATACCTGAAAGACAATCCAGAAATTTGAGTTTTAATTCAGATATCAACGAAATATCCATTGGTCTGGAGTACACCTTTTGGGAATGGGATTTACATGCTGTAAAGCGACCACAACTAGTACCATACCTATCAACTGGAGTAGCTTATTTTTTTACAGACCATCAAGCCAGAGCCGGAGACGAATTGGTAGAGTCGGGAGATTTGAATGGATTCGCAATTCCGCTTACATTTGGTGTTAAAACAACAATAAGAAGAAGGTTTGTGTTATCTGCAGAATTTTCAGCCAGATATACCTTTACCGATAACATAGATGGGAGTTCGCCTTCAGAATTGGAAACTAATAACGCTTTCCCCGAATTTGGTAACCCTAATTCAAACGATTGGTATATATTTGCAGGGTTTTCTTTAACATATACCTTTGGGAGAAAGCCGTGTTACAATTGCAAGTTTTAAAATGACCGAAATTCAACTAGATAAATCAAATATTCCACAGCATGTTGCCATTATAATGGATGGTAATGGGAGGTGGGCGAAAAGCAAAGGTTATAAAAGAGTCTTTGGTCATGAGCATGGCACCTCTACAGTAAATAAGATTGTTGAAGCCTGTGTTGATTTAGGAGTAGAATACCTTACATTATTTGCATTTTCTACCGAAAATTGGCAGCGCCCAAAGTATGAAGTTAATAGTTTGATGAAACTCCTGGTCTCTTCTATGAGAAAAGAATTGCAAAACATGCACGATAAGGAAATTAAACTATCTGCTATTGGTGATATAGAAAAACTTCCACAAAAAGTTAAAAAACAACTGGAAGAAGTCATGGAAGCTACAGCATGTTACAACAAACTCAAATTAACGCTTGCTTTAAGCTATAGCTCAAGAGATGAGCTAGTACATGCCATAAAAAATATAAGTCAAAAAGTTAAAAATAATGTAATTGAGATTGATGATATCAATCATTCAATCATAGATTCCCATCTTTACAGCCATAATTTACCAGATGTAGATTTACTTATTAGAACAAGTGGCGAACAAAGGATAAGTAATTTTATGTTATGGCAGATTGCTTACGCAGAATTATATTTTTGCGAAGTGCTTTGGCCAGATTTCACAAAAGAACATCTTTTTGAAGCAATTAATAATTTTCAGAAAAGAGAAAGACGATTTGGAAAAACGAGTGAACAACTTAAATAGTAGCCTTAAAATATTTTTATGTACAATTTGTATTGCTCTTAGCAGTCAAGTCACATTGGCTCAAGACTTTTCCCTCTCAGGAGGTAAAAAATATACTATTGGAAGCATAAAGGTTACTGGAGCCAACAGCTACAACGATAAAACAGTAATTGCCTTTACGGGACTTAAGGAAGGCGATGAATTGTTTATTCCTGGTAAAAAACTTAGCGAGGTTCTAGAAAAGCTATGGGATTTGGGTCTTTTTAGTGATATTAATTTCTATCTGCTAAAAGTTGAAGGTAATGTTGCTCACCTCGAATTAGAAATAAAAGAAGTTCCAAAACTAGTTGACGTTAAGGTAAGAGGCATAAAAAAGAAAAAAAGAGAAAAGATTGTTGTAGACAATCAACTTACAGACGGCAGAAAAGTCACAGAAAACCTTATTGCCAATACTAAAAATAGCATCGTAAAAGGATTAAGAAAAAAAGGTTACCTTAATGCAGAGGCCATCATAAATACTACTGAAGTTAGAGACTCTCTTGATCAATCTTTAGGAGTAAATATGAATGTTAATATCAAAAAAGGCGATAAGGTAAAGATAAACGACATTAGAATTAAAGGAAATGAAAAACTTTCTGATGCAAAAGTCAGAAAATTCATGAAGAAAACTAAACGAAAATTTCCCGGCCGTTTTTGGAAGAGATCAAAACTTATTCCCGAAGACTTTGAAAATGATAAAGAAAATATCATAAATGAATATAACGAAAGAGGCTATCGTGATGCCAGAATAGTTTCAGATTCTGTCATCAAAAAGAATGATGAAGAAATAGATATTGTTCTTGAACTTAAAGAAGGTAACCGTTACTATTTTGGAGACATATCATTTATAGGAAATTCAGCATATCCTGATGAAGAGCTCTCCAGACTGATGGGAATTAAAAAAGGCGATCCATACAATGGTGTGCTTTTTCAGGAAAGAATCGAAAATCAAGAAAAACCAGACGCCCAAGATCTGACCAATAAATATCAAAACACTGGATATTTGTTTTCAAGAATCATTCCTGTAGAAACAAGAATTTACAACGATACTATTGACTACGAAATACGAATTAAAGAAGGTAAAGTTGCTTATTTTGATGAAGTACTTATCACGGGTAATGATAGAACAAATGATAATGTCATATACAGAAACCTACTTACTAGACCCGGAGAGCGATACAGCAAGCAGGCAATTATGTCTACAATAAGAGAATTGGGTCAGCTTGGCTTTTTTGATGCTGAACAATTGCAACCAAACATTAAAAATCCAAATCCTAATGAAGGCACCTTAGATATTGAATTTCCTGTAGTAGAAACCGGAAGTAGTCAGATCGAGTTACAAGGTGGTTACGGTGGAGGAGGCTTTATAGGAACTTTAGGTCTGCGTTTTAATAACTTTTCTATTAGAAATATTTTTAATAAAGAAGCCTACAAGCCAGTACCTATGGGTGATGGACAATCTGTATCAATAAGAGCACAAGCTAGTCAGGCCTTTAGGGTGTATAGCTTGTCTTTTGTAGAGCCTTGGTTAGGTGGTAAAAAACCTGTTCAGTTTTCAGTATCTTTATCTCAAACAACTCAATTTCTATTCAACCCTTTCACAAGGAGAGCAGATACCGATAGAAAATTTTCTATTTCAGGACTAAGTGTAGGATTTGCAAAACGTTTACAGGTTCCAGACCGATATTTCACATTTTCATCTGCTGTAAGTTTTCAGCATTTCAATCTGGATGATTTCAATGTAGGACTGTTTAGATTCCCCGATGGAACATCAAACAATCTTGCATTTACTTTAGGCTTAACTAGAGATAATACATTTTCAAACCCAATTTATCCCAAAGGAGGTTCTAGATTTGGAGTTACTGCAAAATTTACCTTACCCTATTCAGCTTTTGGAGATAGAGATTGGGCTGCACTTTCAGATGAAAGGGATGAAGCGCTCGCTACAAATGACGAAAATAGGTTAGCAGAAATAGATCAAATTAGATTCGATTGGCTAGAGTTTTACAAAATTAAATTTAATGCCGAGTGGTTTAATAAATTAATTGATGATTTAGTCTTAAGAACCAATGTTGAATTTGGCTTTCTTGGCGCCTATAACAACGATCGTGGTGTGCCGCCATTCGAAAGGTTTTTTGTTGGTGGTGACGGCCTGGCCGGGGTGACACTCGATGGTAGAGAAGTCATTAGGTTAAGAGGTTACCCCAACCAGTCTATAATTCCAAGAACAAGAAGTAATGTAAGTGAAGAAACATTTAATGATGGTGCAACAATTTATAATAAATTTACGTTTGAGTTAAGGTATCCCATTACATTGAATCCCAGTGCATCTATTTATGGGCTAACATTCTTTGAGGGCGGAGCTGCTTTTGATAACTTTAGAGACTTTTCACCTTTTGAGTTAAGTCGGTCAGCAGGTGTTGGATTGCGAATATTTATGCCAGCATTTGGATTATTGGGAATAGATTTTGGATATGGTTTCGACCCTATACCGGGAACAAACCTTGGGCCAAACGGATGGGAGACGCATTTTATCATCGGACAACAATTTTAATATTATGCCAATATCTAAAACTCATTTTAAAGCCTCACTTTTCTCCTCAATATTCATTCTATTGATCTGTTTCTCTTCAAATGCTCAACGTGGCCTGAGAATAGGATATATAGATATGAATTATATTTTAGATAAAAATTCAA
>CAYMXD010000186.1:0-5270 GCA_964394095.1 uncultured Mesohalobacter sp.
CACGCCCATCCATTTACTGATTATAAATCCTAACAAAAACATCACTGCAAAATAAATAAGCAATGGAATGGCAATTTTTACGACATCAAAAGGGATTTCTACAATCAATTGCCCTTTTAAGGAGAACATCACCACAATCGTAAACAGTAAAGCAATCAAAGTTAATGGGGATACTTTCGGGATGTAAGTTTGTTTAAACCAGTTTTCACCTTTCAACTTAATTAAAACATACCGACTCAAAATACCTAACAAAAACGGAACACCCAGATAGATAGCTACACTTTCAGCAATGGTTGCAATTGAAATATCTACAATGGCACCTTCAAAACCTAGTAATGGTGGTAATTTGGTAATAAATAGCCAAGCATAAAAACTATAAGCAAAGACCTGAAAAATACTGTTTAAAGCGACTAATCCTGCGCCGTATTCGCTGCTGCCTTTAGCTAAATCGTTCCAAACCAAAACCATCGCAATACAACGGGCTAAACCGATTAAAATCAAACCTGTCATGTATTCGGGTTCGTCTCTTAGAAAAGTGATGGCCAATACAAACATCAACACCGGGCCAATAATCCAGTTGAGGACTAAAGAAATGGACAAGACTTTTACGTTTTGAAACACTTTTGGTAAAAGCGCATAATTCACCTTTGCTAAAGGCGGATACATCATAACAATTAAGCCGATAGCAATAGGAATATTGGTCGTGCCCTGACTCATATTATTGATGAGTTCCGGAAAGGATGGAAAAAAGTTACCAATACCAATCCCCACAAACATGGCGAGGAATATCCATAAGGTTAGGTAACGGTCTAAAAAGGAAAGTTTAGGTGATTTACCCATAGTTTAAGATTTAGCAAGTTGCTGAAAAACAAGATATAGTTCGGTCGCGATTTGTGTACTGCGTTCTAAGTATTTTGCTTCTGCCTGAGCTGAACCATCAAAAGCTTTAGGATCTTTGTAAGTCAAAGCAAAACGATGTTTGGCGCCAAGCACCATAGGACAGTTTTCATCAGCATCTGAACAGGTCATCACAGCAAAAAAATCATTTTTTGGATTGAATGCATCATCGTAAGTCTTTGAAAATAGAATCAGAGGTTGAGCATTTTCGTACGATTTCAAATAATACAAGGGATTTTCAGGGCGCTCCAATTCACCAATCTCAAACCCCTGCTTCTTTAAGGTTTTTACAATCATCGGATATACAGCTGTGGCTTCAGTACCACCTGAATAGCATTGCATATTCAATCCAAAATAATCGGCCAAAGTTTGTGCCCAAACTTGCGCCAGATGACTCCGACGCGAGTTATGGGTGCAAATAAAATTCAGTTTTACAACCTGATTCGATTTCAATTCGTCTGATAACAACTCTGTGAATCTTCCTAAAAGCTGCAAACGTTCTTCCGGTATTGAAGACGTGTCCAGCTTTTCAATAGTTTCAGAAATTCTTCTAAACATCAGCTTTAGCAGCAATTAGATTCGGGAGTACAACAGGCTTCAGCTTTTTCAGAGGCATCAACATCATTTTGAAAATCCTCCGGAATACCACATTGGTCCTTGGCTAGACAGTCGGTTTTATCGGCTAGTAGTCTAAACAGTCCACTATCATATCCCAACTGATAAGTTTCTATGGTTGTACCCTGATACTCGACTTCAACCGGGCTTTCAGGATCAAGACCTAACTTCTTTTCACTACCACGAATGATGTTCAGCAACTTTTTAGGTTTCAGGCGATGGTCATAATCATTGGCACACCACAATTGAAAATTGACAACCACCTCTTTTCGTAAAGTACCTCCACAATCGATGTATTCGCGAGTCTCTTTTCCTACCTCGGTAATGTGAAAATATTGTGGAATAAGCTTACCGTTTGGTAAAGCAAAATTTAGGTTTGAGGATTCGTTTAACTGGGTTTTAAATTCTTGTAAATTCATTTTATATGATTTTATAATTAACAACATTGTTCTTTAGGGTTGCCATAGGCCTTAAAAAAAGACTGAAAGAGTTGATTGACTTCTTCCCATCGTTCGGGGTTGATGCAATAGCACACGCTGGTGCCTTCGATATTGCCCTGTATGATTCCGGCATTTTTTAACTCCCGCAGGTGCTGAGAAATGGTTGGTTGCGCCAGACCGATTTCAGTCACCAAAGTGCCACAAATACAACTTTGGGCTTTGATGATTTCTTGTATAATGGCAATCCGTGCCGGATGTGCTAAAGCCTTGGCTAAACACGCCAAATCGTTTTGCTCTTTTGTAAATATTTCTGATTTTGTTAAACCCATGTTTTTGATATTAGAAGTTAGAAGTTAAATATTAGACCGTGTCCGCCAAAGGAGTAAGTTATATTTTAGAAGTATAGATTATAGTTAATTGGTAGTTACTCAAATCATACGTCTAATTTTTTTACATTACACTTTTAACATTACAAATTAAACATTAAACTTTGTACTTCTAACTTTGTACTTTGTACTTCATCATTACATTGCAATATTACGATTAATAATCGAAAAATATATACTTTTACATTTTAAATAAGAAATAAATTCATTTTTGAACAAATATTTCTATTCTTACGCCAAAACTATTGAAACTTTTAATCATCCAATATTGGTTCTTGAGTACATTATATTCAGAATCTTTTATGTTAAATACATTAGAATACAAAACATACTGTTCTTTTCCTGTAAAATCTGGGAATTTTCTTTTGTCGCCATTTAAATCTACAGCATCTATGTAAGTATTATTAGGAAAAAAAGAAGCGGTTTCTTCTATCCCAATTTCATTTTCTTTTAGATAAGAAATGGCCTCATGTCTTAATTCGAAATAATGTAAGTGAGCGAGAGACGCATCCCAACCTTGTGATACTTTATCAGGGTAAATCCAAAAGTTACCTGTTAACAAAAATAAGACCAGCAAAGCGTATATAAATTTTACTGTGTGTGTGTGTGTGTTAAATAGAGTTGTTTTAACAATACAAATGCCATTAACGCAAAGCCCAAATAAGAAGGTATAAAATAGCGATGCCCCATAGGATTGTTAATTGATAAACTTGTTATGATAATGATGATTACCGAACCAGTAGAAATAATGAGCAAAGGTCTAATTTTGGTGAAGTCAATTTTTTTCCAAAAACGAAAACAAATATAAATTATAATAAGGAAGAGGAATATCCTGCCAAAATCTACATAACGATGTACTAGTACCAATACATTTCTTAAAAAATTAAGTGTAAAACCTGAATTATCAGTATAATCTGTAGCACTTCCCCATGGTTGTAATGGGTTTGATATTAACCAACCTTTGTAAACCAAACGCCAGCCGATATAACAAGCAGCAGGTATTGAACTAATTATATAAATTATAATTGTTTTAATTTTAAAAAAACTAAATATACTTTCTCTGCGGTGGATTACATGTAAAAGTAAATCTACAATAAAAAGCCCAACACCTAACATCATACCGCGATAAGATACGATGCTAACCAACATTAAACCTATAATCTTTAAAGTATTGTTTTTATAAAGTATACCATTTAGCGCTAAAAAAAAGAAAAATAAAAGTGGGACTTCTGGGTTTACAGATACCAGTTGAGCCAATAAAGTTGGGTCTATAAGAACTAAAATAAATGCGGCTAATTTTAGGACATTATTTTTGATAAAATAAGCTATAAACTTGTATAATTGAAGTAGAAAGCCGTAAACGAATGGTAACATGAGCAAATGTGTAACCCAAAGCGATTTTCCAAAAATAGACCAAACCAAGGCTGACAAAAACGCCATAAATGGAGGATGGCCGGGATCTATTTCCGGAGTAATACTCATCCAATTAAATATACCATTTTCGTATAGAGCATTACCCATATCTGAAATAAAAGTAATGTTATCCCAGAAAATTGGATTATTCCATGTAATAAGGTAACTAAAAAGAGTAAACGATAAAAAAACTATTTTGTTTTTATTTAAAATCATAGTTAGCCTTATTTAAAAAAACATTCTATTGAAGACATTTTCAAATATATCTAAAATTACTGTACCTATTAATTTAATATCAATGGTTAATTGTATTATTATTTAATTGTTTATTTGATAAAAAATAAAAATCACTTAACTTCAAAACACATATAAAAGTTATTGAAAATCATTAATTTTACTTCAATTAAAAACTGTATTTTTACATCATATGAAACGAAAACTACGCATAAACGGTCATTCGCACTTATTACCCTATCCCGAGCAGATTCCTGCATTTATGAAAGAGAAAGGGATTTTTTGGGTGGATGAGGAACGTAAGTTTATGCTTCAAAAAGATTGGAAACGTCCAGTTACTGACTCCAGTTTTTTCCTGAATGAAAAACTGGATTGGATGGAGCGTTTTGACATAGATCATGCCGTTGTGCTTAATTTGTCTCAACTTTATGGCAATGGGTTAAGGGTGGAAGAAATGAAAAAAGCTCTACGCTTTCAAAATGATTTTAATGCTCAAGTACAACAGGACAACCCGAAAAAGTTCACCTGTGGATTTGTCGTTCACCCCGGATTTGTAAGGAGTGCATTATGGGAAATTGAACGCTGTGTGGAAGAATTAGATATGCGGTTGTTGTGTCTCCCCACTCACTATATGGATTCCATAGGAACCTGGCGATGTGTTTTTGATGAAGAAAACGAGCCCATTTTTGAACTGGCTAACAAATACAATTTAGCGGTAGAAATCCATCCTTATGATGGTGAAAAGTTCATTAAACTTGAAAATACGGCCTGGCGATTTCATTTAATTTGGATGCTCGCCCAATGTGCTGATGCTTATCATTTTTTGACTTTGAACGGTTATCCGGATAAATTCCCCAATATGCGTGTTTGTTTTGCACATGGTGGTCAGTTGGCGCAAATCAATTTAGGACGACGTATTCAAGGATTTGACGGTCGCCCGGATTTATTTGAAGGCAAAGTTCATCCCCGAAAATCGGTTGGTCATAAAAATATTTTCTTTGATACTTTGGTACACGATACCAGGTCTTTTCAGCTTCTGTTGGAAAATCAAAAAAGCAAACAAATCATCGCCGGACTGGATGATCCTTATCCACTCGGCGAAATGGAGAGTTTACCACAATCTTCTTATCCGGGTAAACTCTTGGATTTGGCAGTTAATGAAAACATCATCTCAGGGACGGAAAGAGATGAAATTTGGAACGACAATGTTGTTAAGTGGTTGTTTGGTGATGATACAACACAAGTTAAAGCATTTTATAAACGTCTAGGCGTTTCATAATATTGA
>CAYMXD010000187.1:0-5269 GCA_964394095.1 uncultured Mesohalobacter sp.
CAATTTTTAAAATATCAAATAGATCCTAAATTCATTTATTGATTTTACAGAGCGTTTTAAATTACCAGGAATGAAATTGATATAAGTTCACAAATTACCGATGAATAGTCAATTTCTTCAATAAAATATGAACCAATTAAATATTTTAAACCAATACGAAGCCTGTTTGATCGATAATTCAAATCTTACTTTATAAACTATAATATATATTATGTAAAATAGAAATAACTGAATTCCTGTAATAAAATAGTTTGTATAAAAATTATATCCTGTGATGGTAATGACAATCAAATAAGTTTATAACCTCTTAAATCTCATAAAACCCATTACTCCAATAATTTATAAACTTATTAAAAGCCATTAATAAAATAAGATCATTAAGGCCTATAATAGCTATGCGAAAATTAATGAAACTTAGCGAGCTTTGGGCTTAACTTTAAAACAATCATATAAACCCATAAACTCTTAAACTCATATAAACTTAAAACCCTATTTTTGTAAAAACAATCAACTATGTCTCAAGACATCTACAAGCAACTCTTGGAGAAGTATGAATCCTTAGGAGAAAATCCAAAACCATACCTCGAAGGTCTATTATACTCCAAGCCAATAACTTACTGGGATTACGTTGAGGTAGATACACTGCTCAGCCTCCAAAAACCACGAACTAATTTTAAAGATGAATTTGTCTTTATCGTTTATCACCAGGTCACTGAATTGGTCTTAAAACTGATGATTCACGAAGTTGAACAAGTTGTGACTACTGAAAGGCTTACTGAAGATTTACTTCAAGATAAACTCAAACGCCTGATACGATACACAGATATGCTCATCACCTCTTTTGATGTGATGAAAGAAGGCATGAGTCATGAGGATTATAACAAATTCCGATTAACCCTGACGCCAGCCAGTGGATTTCAAAGTGCGCAATTTCGGTTTTTAGAAATCTACTGTACGCCAATTCTCAATCTTATTCATAAAGAAAAACATGCTGAATTGTCAGATAATCCTTCAGCAGAGGAATATCTTGATCACGTCTATTGGCGTTTGGCAGGATATAATCCAAAAACAAAATCCAGAAGCACTACACTGAAGTTGTTTGAAGATAAATATCTTAATGTATTTGCAGAATATATAAAACGAGCTAAAGGAAATACGATTTACGATAAATTTCATAAAATTCAGTCGCCATCAGATGAATTGATAGATTTGATGAAAACTTTTGATAACGCCTATAATGTCAAATGGCCAATGGTACATTATAATACGGCGAAACATTATTTAACTAAAAAAGGTGAAGCTAAAGCAGCAACCGGGGGATCTCAATGGGAGAAATATTTGCATCCTAAATACCAAAAACGAAAGTTTTTTCCTGAGTTATGGGTTGAAGATTCAATTCTTGAATATGAAAATGGGAACAATTTTTGATACGTATTTGTTATGAAATCAATCATGACCCTTGTGACCTTATTATGTTTTACTATAAACAATTATGCTCAGGATTTTGATTTACCTAAACTCAATGCTTTTGAATTGTCTCCACAAATTCAATCACCTTTATATCAAAACTTTAATAAAAGTGACTTTGACTTAATAGTCAAAAATGTCAATGTTTTCGATTCACCAAAAAAAGGAACTCAATTTAATTTTATTGAAGCATCTCTATCAAAAGAACGTAAATATTCTTATAGTCAATTTTATTCGGCCATTAACCGGCAAATGGCTCAATATTCTGATTTTAAGATTGAAATTAATAATTCCTTAAACAATCCATTTATGGATTATAACGATGAACCTATATACTCCGGTTCATTTCGTGTTAGAAACGAGGCTTATCAGGATGCCAGAAATCTTACAGGCTTTCGAGGACCAACCCCACTACTCTACTCCCCAAGCCTTTCGGCAAGACGCGGAATGATTTGGTATTGAAAAAAGCCTCCCCTAACTCTCACCTCAAAAGGAAGAATAAAAGTTTTCACCTTTATAGAACTGTACCAAGGCGAAGTATAGGAAGACGGGAGATGGTCTATAGGTATTCTTTGTTAAAATCATATCAATCCTACTACAAACTTTATTGCAATCAGCTATATTAGGCTTATGACTAAAAAGTGGATATTAATCGTAAATATAGTTGCTATAAGCCTTACCATTATAGGTTTAGCCTTTGGTTATTATTTTTTTCTATTCTTGATACTACCACTTGGATTTAATTTATTTAACAAAAACAAAACACATGAATGAAAAGACAACATTATCGCAACGTATGAATGAACTTAAAGAAAAAGGATATACTTTTGATTTTAATTTAGAGGATGATAGAATCATTGATAAAAGTATTGACACCTCTTATCTGCCGGATGACTTAAATGTAGATAAAGTGTATAGGTTTGAAGGTATGAGCAATCCTTCAGATAACTCCATTTTATATGCTATAACGACATCTAATGGTCGTAAAGGCGTACTTGTAGATGGGTTTGGTGTGACTGGCGGACAAGTATCTAAAGAACTAAGGGAAAAACTTAACCGATAAGCCGTTAAACTTATACTAAGATAGTTATTTATAGCATTTTAATCGATTAACTATTGTATATTTGTATGGAAATAAAAATTTTAATAAATAAAAACTATGAGCTACTTAAGTTTAGACAAAAACAAAACCGAAAAAACAGTTGAACAACTAAATGTTCTTTTAGCCGATTATCATGTATATTATCAAAAACTCAGAAATTTTCACTGGAATATAGAAGGTACAAACTTCTTTGATCTTCATGAAAAGTTTGAAGAAATGTATGATGATGCCAAGGAAAAAATTGATGAAATTGCTGAACGAATCCTTACCTTACAGCATTCTCCTAAAAGCAATCTTACCGATTATTTAAAAATCACAAACCTTGAAGAATCTGATAATAATTTAGACGATTCAGCAATGGTAGATACTCTACTAAGCGATCATGGTAAAATTATAGCTCAAATGAGAAAAGTAGTCAATGTTGCCGATGATGCCAATGATGAAGGAACAATTGATTTAACCGGTGCATACATCAGAGAATTAGAAAAAACAAGTTGGATGTTGGATGTTTGGACTAAAAAATTACGTTAATTTGCAGTTCAAAATTATGTTGAATGTTTTATCAAGAAAATGTTACGCAAGACACTACTGATCAAATAGTTAAAAACACACATTCAGCGTGGTCAGATTTGCAAAATAAAATAAATGATTGGGTAGATTCAGCAATATTGAATTTACCCAATTTTGTTTTAGCTCTAATTGTTTTTATTTTATTTATAATTCTTGCCAACATCACCGCTATCGGGATAAGTAAAATAATTAGACGCACCCGAGCTCAAGAGTCGGTAAGAGTTGTTGCCATAAGAATTCACAAAGCGATTGTTACACTAATAGGTTTCTTTATCGCTTTAGGTATTTTAGATTTAAGTACAGTTCTTACTTCAGTTCTTGGTGCTGCAGGTGTTGTTGGTTTAGCTATTGGTTTGGCTTTACAAGGAACATTAACTAATACGTTTTCAGGTATAGTTTTAAGTTTTATGCCAAAAATTCAAATTGGAGATTGGATAGAAACGAATGGTTTTTCCGGTTTTGTTACCGATATCAATTTAAGAAGTTTAACACTAAAAACAGCAGACCAAAATCTGGTTATCTTACCTAATTCAAAAATCGTAGATAGTCCATTTAAAAATTTGAGTACAGGCGCCAGGAGTGTCGGCATATTAGAATGTGGCATAGGGTATGAAAGCGATTTAGAATTTGTTGAAAAAATTACCGTAGACGCGGTGAAAAAGGCTTTACCCCAGAAAAAATCTGAAAAAGTCGAATTTTTCTATAAAGAATTTGGTAACAGTTCAATCAACTACGAAATTCGGTTTTGGATTAAAGAAGCCAATGCAAAAGATGAATTATTGGCCAAACATACTGTTATAAAAGCCATAAAAAAGGCTTATAATGAAAACAACATCAACATCCCCTTCCCTATTCGAACATTAGATTTCGGCAAAAATAAATTTCGTTCGGAAACACTTGAAATCAAACGGCTTAATGAGGAGTAGGGATAACCAACATCTCTTCATATAAATCCTCATAGTTTTTAATGATATGTTTAATATCAAATTCTTCTGCTCGTGCTCTGGCAGCAACTTTAAATTGTTGAAGCGTTTTATTGTCTTTAAAAATTTTTAAAGCGTTTTTAGTCATATCTTCTACATCGCCAACTTCACTCAGATAACCGGATTTCCCGTGAATATTAACTTCCGGCAGTCCCCCTGTATTAGTTGAAATCACTGGCACTTTATGCGCCATGGCTTCCAGTGCGGCCAGCCCAAAGCTCTCTTTTTCAGAAGGTAACAAAAATAAGTCTGAAAAACACAATATCTTTTCAATATCATCGCTTTTGCCCATAAATATGACCTTATCGCGAACACCCAACTCAATGGCAATATTTACCGCTTTATCTCGGTCTGGACCATCGCCTATAATGATGAGTTTTGCTTTCTTTACTTTTAGAATTCCGCCAAAGACACGAATGACATCTTCTACCCGCTTTACAGGCCTTAGGTTACTCACATGAGTGATAATCAATTCATCATCTCCGGCCATCATATGGCGTTGACAATCTTCGGTGTTGTCATTCAGGTTTTCAAAATCAATAAAATTTGGAATGACATTAATATCCTTTTTAATATCAAATATACGAAGTGTATCCTCTTTTAAACTTTGTGAAACAGAAGTTACCTTGTCGCTTTTATTGATGCTAAAGTTCACCGCACCTTTGTAAAAATTATGACTACCCACCAAAGTAATATCGGTACCATGTAAGGTCGTCATCATTTTGATGTCATAGCCATCTTCTTTCAGCATTTTTTTTGCCATATAACCTGCATAAGCATGTGGAATGGCATAATGCACATGAAGTATATCGATATTGTACTTTTTGATGGTATTGACCAGTTTTGTTGACAGCGCCAGTTCGTAGGGCTGGTAATGAAATAACGGATATTCCGGTACTGAAACCTCGTGAAAATGAATATTAGCAGAAAGGTATTTGAGCCTTACCGGTTGTTTATACGTAATAAAATGCACTTCATGCCCTCGGTTGGATAAACCAATCCCCAATTCTGTCGCTACTACCCCACTGCCACCAAATGTGGGATAACATACTATTGCTATTTTCATTAAAATAATTTGATGATAAAAATAAGTTTTATTTATGGTCTGCGGTCTTAAGATAGTCTAAAATGTAGTAATTAGTATTAA
>CAYMXD010000188.1:0-5248 GCA_964394095.1 uncultured Mesohalobacter sp.
ATAAGGCAATGGCATTCTTTAGATGTGCTTTTGGTCAATCTTGCCTGTGCTTGTTTTTGGTTTAATCCGATGATGTGGTTATACAGAATTCATTGGATTCAAAATTTAGAACATATCGCCGATCTTGAAGCCATAAAGCATAAGGATAAGTCAGCTTATCAATATTTGCTTCTAAATCGTGTGTTGGGCTGCTCAGCTTTTCAACCGGTAAAGAACAGTTTATTTCAACCTTCAATAAAACAAAGAATCATGATGCTTAATAAATGTAAAACCTCAAAATTACTATCGCTAAAAAGTCTACTAATGATTCCAATTTTAGTATTGTTCATTCTAAACTTTCAAGTTGAAATTATCGCTCAAGAACAAGAAACAATTCAAAAATCATACTCTTTTAATTCAATTGGCCAAACAGACAAATCCTTGTTAAAGTTAAATACAGCAGAGAAGAGAGATCCCTTTGATGTAAATAATTATACTAGCTCACCAACTTTTATTGAAAATAAATCTTACGCTGATGAAAATATAAATGAATATGATAAAATCATCGTTTTAATTACAAAACATGCCGATCAAAAATTTCTAGACTACACTGAAAAACATTTAGAGGAGCACTATGGTTTTAAGATTCAATTCAATAAAGTAAAATTTAATGATAAAGGCGAATTAATTTCAATTGTAGTTAATGTCAAATGCAATGATGGGTTTGAAGGATCTACACAGATTATTGGAAAAGAACCCATAAGTAATATATATTTCTACAGGGATTATACAGAACATTCCTCTTCACCTTTTGGAATTGGTGGAGATAAATCAGTAATTAAAGATTTATTACAATACACATTTAGTGATAAAATTGGGATTTTCTTTCCACAACATGACACATTTGATAATTCAAACTCTACTTTGAAACAAAAGTATTCAGTTGACCAAAATACCGATAAAACCAAAAGTTCAGAACACAAACTAAAGGCTGAAACCGCCTCTGAATTTGAATCCCTAAATAAAGTAAAAACATTTATCATCAATGGTAAATCTTACGAGTTAGAGGAGCTTAGGAAACGAAAATTAATCGTTGAAAGCTATCAGTTTTTAAATGACGAAACCCTAGAAGTTTACGGAGAATTTAAAGACGATTTATTGGATCAGGACATTGAAGTTGGCAACAAACTGACTTATAAAAATCTCAATCTCATTCTATTTGGAGAATTTGATAACCCCATTTTTTTAAAGTTAGAAAAAGTAAGTATTGAAAAGAAGCAACCTTAAAATTAATATAGATAAACATAAATCATGAAAAAGAAAACAACACTCATTTCCGTAGCTTTATCAATAATATTTTTGATAGGCTTTCAATGCCCCCTAAATGCTCAAGCTAAGACTGAAGATAAAGCTTATGCTATAAATATAAAAATTGAAGTCAAAGTGACAAAAGATGTTACAGATGAAGTTTTAGAGAACTACGTAAAAATATTTAATAAATATGATGTTGACTTAATCTTTGGTAAACTAAAACGTAATGATAAAGACGAAATTACTTCAATTGCTATTAAACTTACTGATGAAAAAGGCAAGACGATAAAATCGAAGATTAGCAGAAATGCACCAATCGAAACCCAGAAAATCTACCTAAAAATGGATGATGATAAAATATCTGATTTAGGGATTTACTCATCGGTTGATGCTGAACAAAAAAGAACATCTCAATCCGATTTTTTAGATAGACCCGAGATTATCGATGAAATTGAAAAGGAAGAAATGCTTTGGGTTAATGATAAAAAATACCACACTCAAGATTTACTTGATAAGACTATTGTGTACGAAAATATAAAGTCAGATGATGGAAAAATTCACATTACAGGCAGCGTCCTTTCCAAAACGGAAGCCGATAACTTTTTTGAAACTGAAGGCTTGAGAAAAGTTAATATGCTGTCCTTCAATGACAAGGGCAAAGTCATCCTATTTAGAATAGACAGCATCAGCCTTGAAATTTCGGAGTAACAGTTGGCTTAAATATCTAGACAGGCTGCAAAGTGAAGTCTTATACCCGAAAATGTCTTCTTCCAAAGGCGTACAAGTTGGAGACCTTCGGGTTTGGCCATGCCCTGAAAGTTTTATCAAGCTTTTGCGTTATCACACACCCGACCCGAAAAGGTTTTTCCAAGCTTTTGGGTCTTTTCAAAAAAGTATAAGAAGTTATATTATTTCTTCATCCTTCTTTAACCGACATATTTCCCAAAATTAAATGAATAAACATAAGTATAATGATTAGCTATTTCTATTACACAATCTTCCAACTATCAAGTGAAGGTTCTTCTCTCAAAAATACTAACATATATCAGTTTTATAGCTTTTAAGAGCTTTACTACATAACTTTCTAAGTATAAACGTCTTTATATGTTAATAAAATGTTTATTTTAGTTTAGTATTTTTAAAAAAGCACAAATTATGTCGGGAAAAGCCATCAATTCAACGGTAGATATAAAAGCGAGGAAAGCTTTCACTTATCATCTTTTAAAGGATATTGAGACTTTAGATCAAATGCTAAAAAATGATTTGTTTCCAAAAGATAAGATAAGAATAGGGGCAGAGCAGGAGTTAGCCATTGTAGACGAAAAAATGAAACCTGTCTGTAAGGCGCTTGATATATTAGACAATATTGAAAGTGACTTATTTGTTACAGAGCTATCACAATTTAACCTGGAAATAAATCTTGAGCCGGAAGTTCTTGAAGCCGGAGTATTTAAAAAAGTGCACAATCAGCTTAAAGAACATTTGAAGCACCTTGAAGAGAAATCAAAAGATTTTAAAGTTAATTTTCCTTTGGCAGGAATTCTACCCACTATTGAGCGCGCAGATTTTGATATCAAAAATATTACGCCTTACCAACGCTATCAGGTGCTCAACGAAATACTAAAAAAAACAAAGGACGATTCTTTTGAAATAAGAATTTCCGGTGTTGACGAAATGATTATGAAATTGGATTCTATTCTTGCAGAGAGTTGCAATACCAGTTTTCAGATTCATTTACAATTGAAGCCCGGTGAATACAAAGACAAATACAATTGGGCTCAAATGATTTCAGGCCCGGTTTTAGCCGCCTGTACCAATTCCTCTCTTCTCTTAGGCAGAGAATTATGGTCAGAAACACGAATTGCTTTATTTCAACAAACGGTAGATTCTAGGAATTCTCTCTATTTGTTGCGAGAGCAACGGCCAAGAGTAACCTTTGGTCACGACTGGGTTAACGATTGTGTTTCAGAAATCTTTAAAGCAGATGTATCCCACTACCCATTACTAATTACCGCAGATGTAGAAGAAGAATCCTCTGAAGCTTTGAGTCAGGGCAAACCCCCAAAACTTAAAGCCTTAGCTATGCACAATGGCAATATCTATAAGTGGAACAGGTTATGTTATGGGGTAAGTGATGGTAAACCACACCTTAGAATAGAAAACAGGTATATTCCCACCGGACCGTCTTTGATAGATGAGGTGGCAAATATCGCGTTTTGGGTAGGTGTTATGAATGGAATGCCAAAAAAATATAAGGATTTACCAAGTCAGATGAACTTTAAATCTGCCCGACAAAATTTCTACAAAGCAGCTAAGCACGGCACCAATACTCAATTTGACTGGTTTGATAAAAAGGTTTCTGCAAAGAAATTGATTTTGAATGAACTGCTTCCTATGGCAGAGAAGGGGTTAAAAGCATCAGGTATTCCAGACGATGAAATTGAAATTTATCTTGGTGTTGTAAAAATGAGGCTTGTTAAAAATAAAACGGGATCAGAATGGATGAGTAAAAATTACAACAGGCTTAAAAAGCACTTTACCAAAAGAAGAACGGCTTATTTTCTGACTCAACAAATGCTTAAAAATCAAAAGAAAGATTTGCCGGTGTATCAATGGAGAAACATCAATATTAATAAAAAGCCCTGTCATATTTCAGATTTTATTGTGGCTGATGTCATGACAACAGAGTTGGTCGTGGTTCATCAAAATGATCCCATCATTATTTTAAAGCATTTGATGGAATGGAATAATACAAGTCAAATTTTAGTAGAAAATAATGAGCATCAACTCTCAGGAATTGTAACTTTGCAAAATCTGAAAGAAGCACCCTCAAGTGCTAATCAATCCAAATCTGTAAAAACCATCATGCAAAGTGATGTAAAGACTATTAGTCCGGATGTGGAGCTCATTAAGGCAAAAGAAATGATGTCGAAATATGACATTGAAGCTTTACCAGTAATTGCAGATGATAAACTTGTAGGTATTGTAACTTCAGATCATTTTAATCAATTTTCAATTAATGACTAAACCTGAACGGCTACTAGCATCTATTCAAAAAGATCCAGAATTGCCAACTCTTGTGTTTTTTTGTTGCGTACATGGCAATGAAAGAGCAGGGCACGTTGCCTTACAATCTTTTTTTGAACATATCCAAAATTTTACAGACAACATTCAGGGAAACATATATGCTATTTTTGGAAATCAGGAAGCTTATTTAAGAGAATACAGATTTATTGATAAAGATTTAAATCGCATCTGGACAAAATCTCATTTACAAGAATCTACCAGACGGGATAATGTCGCAGAATATCATGAAATGACCGAGATTTACAATGAGCTATATGATATTTTAAACACTGCAAAGTCTAATGTCTATTGTATTGATTTACATACCACTTCCGGGCCTACAAAGCCATTTATAGTAATGAATGATGCTCTAAATAACAGGGCTTTTGTAAGAAATCTAGGCTATCCTGTAATTTTTAATGTAGAGTCTTTTATTGAAGGCTCTTTATTAAACCTGCTAAACGATTTAGGTCATGTTTCTATGGCTTTTGAAGGCGGAGAGCACTATTCTAATGCCTCTGTTAAAGAGATAAAAGTCTTCTGTTACAAGGCCTTATATCATACTGGCATGGTTTCTGCTGAAAATTTGATCGCAATGGGAATATCAACAAAATATTTTAAATCTAAAGCAGCTCGTTATTTTGAGATGATATTTAGACAGGACCTCAAACCCAATGATAAGTTTGAAATGCTAGGCAATTACTTGAATTTTCAAAAATTAAAAAAAGGTGAGCGTATTGCTAAGTTGAACAATAAGAGTATTGTAGCACCCAAACCTTTTCAAATATTTATGCCCCTTTACCAATCTAAAGGTGAGGATGGCTTTTTTTATGTCAAGAGAATAAGTAGTATAAAGTTGAAAATCGCTAGAGTTTTTAGACACTTAAATTTT
>CAYMXD010000189.1:0-5235 GCA_964394095.1 uncultured Mesohalobacter sp.
ATGATTTCCAGTGTTTAGGAAGATTTGGTTTGAGTCTGATAGGTTCGCCCATTTTAAAGCCGGCAAAGCAATTGTAAATTAAACTGATATTACCAGACATAACGCCACAGTGAATGCCTTCTTTGGTGGTGCCGCCTTGTATGTCGTCAAAATCACTACTGAGGGCTTTCAGAAACCAATTCCACAATTGGTCTTTGCGTTCCGGGAAATAATCTAAAAGATACGCATGCACAATATAACTTAAGGTGCTGCCGTGACTGGTTCTTTTAAGATAGTAATCAAAATTCTTTTTTAATAAATTTTCTGCGTTACTTACATCGTAACCCAAATTATTCAAAAGACTTTTGACTTCATCGGGTTCAAGTAAATAAAATAACATTAAGGTATCGGCTTGTTTTGCCACCTTGTAATGATCCGGTGAATCGTCTTCGGATTTTAAAATCCTGTCCATTCGGCCAACATCTTCATATTCTTCTTCATATTTCTCTAAGTCTATTTCATCAAGTTCAAAGTAGCCTTTAAATTGCTCCAGTACATCATTTTTTATGCTAACATACATCTGCTTAGAAATGTCGAGCCATTTGGGTTTTTCTTCAGCCTCTTTAAATTCTATATCTTTTTTTGTATGTTCTGAAATATTTGGCAAAAGTTCTACGACTCTTTTAAATAACCATGATACCATGACATTGGTATAGGCATTATCATCAATTCCTCCATCATTGACAGAATTTTCAGGGTACTTTTCGTGGAATTCGTCAGGCCCCATAACACGTTTGATGTGGTATCGTTCCTCTTCATCCTTATAAATAACCTTAGACGCCCAGTATCTGGCAATTTCGATCAACATCTCGCCACCTTCACGGCTAAGAAAATCAAAATCTTGTGTATGGTGGACGTAATTGATAATGTTAAAAGCTACAGAAATACTGACATGCCGTTGTTTTCTGCTCAAGTCCGGATCCCAGTCTTTGGATAAAGGGTTATAGTGTATTTCTTGAGTTTCTTCTTCGCCGGTATCCGCTATCTGCCAAGGAATGAGCGCACCTTCTCTATTACTTTTTTGGGCGTGTTTTCTCGCGGTATCTAATCTTCTGTATCTGTACATTAAGAGTGAACGAGACACTTCGGGAAAGTGTTTGAAATAAAATGGCAGAATAAAGAGTTCATCCCAAAAAATATGCCCGCGATAGGCTTCACCATGTAAACCTCTTGCTGTTGTAGCCGCATCTAAATTGATGTTATTCGGCGAAGCAGAACTAATTAAGTGGTACATCTGCATGCGAACCAATTCCTGAGAATACCTGTCACCATCAATTTCTATATCTACATTATCCCAAATTTTGTCCCATTCAACTCTTGAAGCTTGAAGCAGTAAATCATAATTTAAAGCCTGTTTTTTTTCTTCAAACTTATTTCTGGAAGTATCTATGTATATGGTTCTCTCAAGATTGAAAGATTCTTTAGACACTAATTTCTTATGGTATATAAATGAGGCCGCTGCATCATCTACTTGACTGGACTGTTTTGCATTCATTAGAGTGTCATGAAACACACTCAAATTAATATCAACCTTAGAATTATTGGTTTCAGCTTCCAAATGCAATTTGTTATCAACAGCAGTTGTAGATTTAATATTAAGGTGCTTACTGCTAAGCTTTCGGTAACGGGCCACGCCATAGTTGATAATATTCCCATCAATTTCAGATACAAATTCAATCTCGCTTTGAAAATTTAAAGGTGTAACACTTACTTTGTGTCCAAGGGTATGCATATCCTGCATAGCAGCAAAACGCGATTCGATGTATTTGATCTGCCTGCCATCTTTATGCTCTAATATTATTTTGCGCTTTACCTCCCCATTCCTCATATTCAGTTGGTGCTTGTAGTCGAGGATTTTTAGCTCCTTTAACGACCAATAGGCATCATCGTTTGTAAATTTAAAACGGACTGAAAACGCATTGGGAATATTAACAAAATCGTTATTATAAATGGTTTTGCCCTCAACCTCTGTACCCAATTTGTTAAACAGCGAAGCGATATAGGTTGCCGGATAGTGTGTTGATTCATCAGCTTTCATAAAGCCTAAAGCACTACGAACCCCAACAAATCCATTGCCTATAGTTGTCATGGTTTCTCTTAATTTTTCTTCGTCGTCATCAAAATAAGTGTAGGTAAGACACCAATTTTCGTGTTCTATTTCTTTAGTAAACCAAGTTTTTAGGGCTTTGGTATCTATATCGTTAAGGTCTTGTAAAACCTTATCCGCATAATGGGTTAAAAAGCTTTTCTTATCTGTGCCGTAACCTATCAGGTAACCCCAACCATTCATTCTAAAGTACTTTACAGCAGAGGGGTCATCACTTATAACAACAGATTTATCGGGCGAAATATTAAAATCTTCGATAAGTAGATGTCGAATTTCAGCTAAACTCTTATAAGATAAACATGAAAGATGTTCAGCTTGATTGTTTTTAGGGAGTGATTGGTCGTTTTTCGAAAAACATATACATTGACATTTTTCCGATTCAGTTAAGTTTTGAAGTTTTTTCAGATCAGATAGCTCGATGTGATCAGCTACAAAAATAAACTTATGGGATTCCATGAATTTTGATTTTTTGAATATTTAAAAAGCATATAAATTAAAACGTCCGGAGAAGATACAAAAAATGCGTTACTGCAGACATCTTTAACCCGCTTTTTTAGTTCTTCGTCTTCAGTAACAAAGACTGTGGTGACTTTTGCTCCCAATTCCTGTGCTGCAGAAATCAATGGGACATCAGAAGCCGTATCTCCACAAACCAATACGTGTTCATTTGAAATATTTTCATTCAAATGCTTATAAATAAACTTCAAGCCGTGACCTTTATCGAATTCTTCGGGAGTATTTTCGTCAGATTTTACGTTCAGCATAATTTCTAAATCCTTTCCAGTATCTTCAAGGCTAAAATAGTCTGCATTAGGATCCAGCTCTTTTAGTATTTTTTCAATCTTTTTCTTCAGCTTTAAAGATTTTTTTTCAGAGATGGAATTATTTTTATCTTGCCTGGCCAGTGTAGTCTGCCCAAATTTATATTGCAGCCCAGAGCCGATGTATCTGAATAACCTATATTTTTTTCGCTTTAGAAGGTTTTCTATGGCTTGGTTTAAGTCGTCTAATTTTAACTGCTGTTCAGGCTCAATTGGGAAAGTGTATGATTCACCCTCAGCCAGCATTTCGCGACCTTTGGACCCGGCTAAAATGTAATTTCCCTCCGGCTGCACAGAAATATCGGCCAATCCGATATTAAATAAAGGCGCTGAAGTTAAAATAATAGCGGTGCCCGGTAAACTTTTTTGGAATTGTAAAAGGCATAATGCATTATAAATGGGTTGAACAGAGCTTTGGTAACGTCCGCAGTAATTGGAAATGGTACCATCTCGGTCGGTTACAAAATGTTTGTAATCACTCTTTTTTAAAAAATTTACCCCTTTTTCTACATCTTCATTAAAGGATGGGTTCTCTTTTTGAAGGTGATCTTTTAAAGCATCACGACCATATTTTAAAAAAATATTGTCTTTTTTTAATTCTCCCAATTCATAATCCAATTCCAGTAAAATGGACTTCCCAAAACTGGTTTTAAGTTTAAATTGACCGTTCTTTTTAGGAATATCTTCAAGTTGAAGTTTTATATGTTCCAGTTTTTTAAGATCGGTTACATCTATGCTTTCTGCATCAACGATTGCTGAAACAATTTTGGATCTTAGATCACGCAGCTCCCGCATACTGCTGTAGAAGTCATCCAGAGTTTTTATAGCCATTATAGCAAGGTTTTATAGTTAGTTTTGGTGTTGATAAAACGTTTTATTTAAGCATTAATTTCATTGATTAAAGCTTTATTGTCTTCAAAATCTTTGACATTTTGTAACACGGTTTTTGATATTTCTGTTAACGCCTCTTGGGTTAGAAATGCCTGATGGGAGGTGATTAACACATTGGGGTAACTTATAAGCCGCATTAAAGTATCGTCTTCAATAATTTGCTCAGAACGGTCTTCAAAGAATATTTCTTCTTCTTGTTCATAAACATCTATGCCCAAATAACCGATTTTCTTTTCTCTGAGATTTTTTATAACATCCTCTGTATCTATCAACGCCCCACGGCTGGTATTGATGATCATGACATGGTTTTTCATTTGAGCAATAGAATCTTCATTAATGATATGTTCAGTAGCAGGCAAAAGAGGACAATGCAAAGAAATAATGTCTGAATTTTTGTATAAATCTTCGAGTGACACATAAGTTGCGCCATCTTTTTTAAGTTCTTCTTGGGGCTTTACATCATAAGCTAAAACCTCACAACCTAAGCCCAGCATAATTTTGCAAAAGGCAATGCCAATTTTACCCGTACCGATGACCCCAACGGTTTTGTCATGCAAATCAAAACCAATCAAACCGTGAAGTGAAAAATTTCCCTCTTTTATGCGGTTGTAGGCCTTATGTGTTTTTCGATTTAAAGTTAAAATTAAAGATAGCGCATGCTCTGCCACAGCTTGTGGCGAATATGCCGGGACACGGGTTACTTTAATATTGTGTTTCTCTGCGGCTTCCAAATCTACATTATTAAAACCTGCGCAGCGTAGGGCGATGTGTTTGACCTTATTGTCAGCAAGTTTTTCAATAACTTCTGCGTTAAGTTTATCATTCACAAAAACGCATACAGCCTCAAAATCTTTGGTAAGATTGGTGGTTTGGGCGTTAAGGTTGGTATCAAAAAACCCTAATTCATGATTGTAGGCTTGGTTGTGTTTTTCAAAATACTTTTGGTCGTATGGCTTAGCGCTGAACACAGCAATTTTCATAATTTTTTGTTTAAAAATAATGCCTTAATAATCTAATTCAAGGTTAATTAACATTAATATTAAATTAAATTTATTAAACTGAATTTAGAAATTCGAAAAGCTAAACTCTATAATCGCCCGCTGATTAGCGCAGATTTTTTTTCGAAAGTGTGAAATAGATGGTAATTAGTAATTGGTAAGTAGTAATTAGTAGGGTGTAATTTGTAGAGATAAAAATCAATTGAAAACCCGGAATAACAAACTCGGAATAAGTAACTCGGAATAACAAACCCGGAATAAGTAACCTGAAAAGCATGAAACTCAACAATCGCCCGCTGATTTTGCAGATTGGCGCAGATTTTATTTCGAAAGTGTGAAATAGGTGGTAATTAGTAATTGGTAAGTAGTAATTAGTGAT
>CAYMXD010000190.1:0-2257 GCA_964394095.1 uncultured Mesohalobacter sp.
ATCGATATTGATTTTAGCTTCTTTGATTTTATGTTTTCTCTCAAAACCACTAAACAATTCCCATTTCATACCTAAGCCCAAAATCCAATTAGGCCCTAAAGTAAACTGGTTTACCGGCACGTTGATGGTATTACTAAAATTAGATGTTGGCACACTTACGGTAGAATCAAAAAAATCGGTATAAGTCATGGCAGCAAATGCAGCAATTTTAGGTAAGTTTGAACCTTTTTCTTTTTTTAAGACAAACTCCAAAGCCTCTTTATAAGATTCCAAAGCCAAGAGTTCTTGCTTATTATCTAAATTAAACGCCGTTTCAAATAATAAGTAAGGCAATAGCTCGTAAGAAACGGCCTCTATTTGAGCTTGGTTATAACCCGTTAAATAAGTGATTTTGCGATACAGCAAGTCTTTTGAATCTTCTAATGAAACACTTTTAGATTTTAATTCCAGTTGAGCCAATTTAATTTTATCTCGGTCATAAGGCACTGCAACACCGTTTTTTATAGCCTTCTCTACACGCTCAGATTCTTTATCAAGTCTCATTTGGGTATCCTTCAACAATTCTTCAGATGCTTTTATTAAAAACAATTCATCAAAACTTTTAATGGTTGCTTTAGCAATTTTATCTTTTTCAGCATCCAACAAATAAGAGGTTCCTTCTGCTTTTTTGTCTAAAGCCTTTGCCCCGTTTTGAATTTGATTTCCGGTAAATAATACCGAACTCATCCTCAATTCTCCTCGAAACAACTTGCCATTGCTGTCAAGTTCTGTTCGATCTTCAAACAGTGTAAACCCGGTAATTGGAAGTGTAGCTGTGGGTACATCTAAAATAAAAGAGTTGTCATAAATGGCTAAAGCGGATGTAGCTTCTAATCTGGGAATGTATTTTTCTAATAGTTCTTGACGGTTGAGTTCCAGCTTTTCAATATCCATAGTTTGGTTCTGGAGAGAGCGGTCTTTTTCCAGCGCTTGTTCTATAGCTTTTTTCAAAGAAGCTTCAACCTTAATCTGTGCATGACAGTAAAATTGACCAAAAACTAATAAAACTAATAAAACTAACAGGCCTAATATGTGTTTCATTTTTATAGTTTGAATTTCAAAGTAAAGTTAAAATTTTTAATAAATTATCTAATCAATTAATAATATTTAAAAATGATTAAATAATCTCAGCTCTGCCCGTGTCAGTCAAAGGAGTATAGCTAACTTTTTAAAACTTTAAAAACCTTATGAATAAGAGTTTAAGCTGTGTTTCCATAAACACTACTGCTGAAACCTTTATCTTGCTCTTATGAAATTGGCAGTGTCATAGTAAAAACATAAAGGTAAACTTCATCACATATCATCTAAAGAGATAATCCAATAATCCTCAACCTATAACTCGTAATAACTGCCCAACATTTTCCAATACAACCCACAATCCTTACCTTTGCATTGTGAAAACTACAGACAAAAAAGACATACGCGCATTAAGCAAAGACCAACTTCGGGAGTTTTTTGTCTCACAGGGCGATAAAGCGTTTAGAGGAAATCAGGTCTACGAATGGTTATGGCACAAAGCCTGCTACGATTTTGAGGACATGACCAACATCTCTAAAGAGACCCGTGCGATGCTTGAAGCCAATTTTGTGATCAACCATATAAAAGTTGACACTCAACAGCGAAGCAAAGACGGTACTATTAAAAATGCAGTCAAACTTCACGACGATTTTGTGGTGGAAAGTGTGATGATTCCTACCAAAAATCGAACTACCGCCTGTGTCTCCTCGCAAGTGGGTTGTAGTCTGGATTGTAAATTTTGTGCTACGGCAAAACTCAAGCGACTCCGAAACCTCAACCCCGATGAAATCTACGACCAAGTCGTGGCGATAGACAAACAAAGTCGCTTATACAACAATCGCCCGTTGAGCAATATCGTCTATATGGGCATGGGCGAACCACTGATGAATTATAAAAATGTTTTGGCTTCCATTGAAAAAATTACTTCAGAAGAAGGTTTAAATATGTCACCTAAACGCATCACCGTTTCAACTTCTGGTGTGCCTAAAATGATCAAAAAGTTGGCAGATGACGAAGTGAAATTTAACCTGGCGGTGTCCTTACACTCGGCTCGAGATGAAGTGCGTACGCAAATTATGCCCTTTAATGCTAAATTCAACTTGGAGGCTTTAAAAGAGTCACTTGAATACTGGTATGCCAAAACCCAAAAACGGGTGACTTACGAATACATTGTGTGGAAAGACATCAACGATACCGATGC
>CAYMXD010000190.1:2357-5234 GCA_964394095.1 uncultured Mesohalobacter sp.
GAAAAGACATCGACGCCGCCTGTGGACAACTGGCTAATAAAAGTTGATTTTTTTTAAAGTAAAACAGACCTCACAGGTTTTCCTCCAAAGGCGGACAGGCTGAAACCTGTGAGGTCTTCCTTGAACAAATTCTATAGAATTCTATCTTAAAACGCAAACCTCAATCCCAATTGCACATTATTATAGTTTATGGCATCAGGGTTATTTTCAAAGAGTTGGCTCATGCTATATGTCATATATAATGTCATATCACCAAATCCGGCGTAAGCACTTAACCCATAAAGGAAATTATTAGTATTATAATCGTCTTTAAATTTATCTTTCTCATTATCTCCATTAAAATCATATTTCAGTTTTTGAATATTGTTCAGGTTCAATCCTACAAACCCTCCAAGACCAAAATTGAATCCGCTTCTGGTATAATAATCCCCTCTACTACTACTTTTCGTATTAAAATGCAAATGTACCGGGAAAATTAAATTGTCCTGTCTGAATTTATTCTTATCCAGATTAATGACCTGACCATCTCTTTCAAAATTATCCAAAACTGTTTGTTCCCCATCTTCAAAAAAGATTAAGTCATTTTCCGGTTTCAACCCATTAAATTGAAAAGAAAACCCATAATCCAATCTCATAAAATTCTTTTTGTCTAAAGGTGTTGACCAGAGGTAACCTATTTCAAAAAAGCGACTTCCGCCAACTTTGAAGGGTGAATCGTTTATGCCGCCATCACCGGGTATTGCGTTGTTTAACCCAAAGGCAAATATCAAGTCACTTTGTGTACGGTTACGGTATTTTTTATCACCCTCGTCTTTCCATGAAAAATCTATGCGTCCTCCAGATATTTCTATACTTTCAACTTTTTTATCATCCTTATCACCATTATCTATTGAAGCATCATCAGATAGATATCCATTTCGTTTCAAAAAATCAATTTGATTTTGAACGATAGCCTGTCTGTTTTTAATATTTTGGGCAATACGCTCTGCATTTTCTAGTTTTATAGCTTCAAAATCTTTAGCACTGTACAAAGAGTCTTTTGCCTGTTGTGCGTTTAATTCTGAAATGATTTTCTTGAGTTTGTTTTTTTCTTCGGTTTCAATATCCTTTAATTTTTGCTCGAGCTGAGCCAGTTGCATTTTGGCTTTTGCATCCAATTGAACCGCTGTAGAATCCTGAGCTAAAGCCTGCATCGGCATCAGGCTCAGACCAAATAGTAAAATAAATAAGTTAATAGTTTTCATAGGTTTTGTTTTAAAAAATTAGACATAGTTGTGGCTAACGGGGGTTAATTATTGTTGATTAAATTATAGGGTTTTTATTTCAGTTCAAAACTACAGAGCTCTTGATATCATTGAAGTTAGAGACAATGGCTTCCCATATTTTATCTTTTAAATTAGGGGGTTTTGTTAATTCTATTTCTGATTCAACTTCAGCTAAAAGCAATTGCGCTTGCATGGATTTTAAAATATGTTGTTGTTCTTTATCCTGAGTATTTTCAATGGCCTGATCCAGTAAATTTTCTACTTCAGCCATCAATATTTTTTCTTGCTCTGCTTTTCTCAGGTTTTGATTTGCATCCTGTAGTAAAGATTCAACTTCATCTTCAATACCAGAGGAATGTTGACCTGTAACCAATTCTTCTTTTGAAGATTCCGGTGATTTAGTTTTAGATTCTTCAATGCTTTCATTTCCAGTAAGTTCAATAGTAATTGTTTTATATTGAGGTGATGCAACATGGTCTATAGTTTGAGTATTGAACTCGATTGGTTGTTCAATATGTTCTTTATGATCCAAGACTAGGCTTGGAATGGCTTCTCTTGTGTTTTGAACCCCCTGATAGGCAAGGAAACACAGACAAAGTACAGCTGCAAGGCCGGCTAACCTCAGCCAAAAAACCTTAGGTTTAGACTTTTGTTCGTTATCAAGCTCACTTTGGATATTATCCCAGAGTTTGGCGCTGGGTTCTATTTCCCTGTCTGCAAGTTGCTTTTTGATGTTATGTTCAGTTTGTGACAGTTTCATTGTGATGATTTTAATTTGTAAGCTATCAATTCCTGTTTCAATATTTTCCGGGCTTTATAAAGTTGAGATTTAGACGTCCCCACATCTATATTCAAAAGGTCTGCAATTTCTTTATGCTTATACTCTTCTAAAACATAAAGGCTGAAAACGGCCTTATAACCCTCTGGAAGTTTATCTATGGCTTCCTGAATATGTGATATATCTTCAACCTCATCCAAAGGATTTGACTCATTTTCGTAATGCGAAAAATCATCAGTTTGAATCATTAAATTTTTCTTTTGTCTTAAAAAATCAATGCTGCATCTTACGACTATTCGCCTTAGCCAACCCTCAAAACTTCCTTTAAATTGATATGTTTTCAGATTTAAAAATGCTTTGCAAAAGGCTTTTTGAAGAACATCCTCGGCATAATGTAAGTCTTTAATGTAATACCGAGTTACTCCCAACATCTTAGGAGAATACTTTTGATATAACTGAAACTGCGCTACTCGATCTTGCTTTTGCGCTTTCTTAATCAGCTTATCTAATTCGGCATGGAGTTTAAAAACTTTCAAAACACTTGGGCTCTTTCTTATAAAGACGAAAGATAAGTAAAAAGGGTTGTCTGGGAATTGAATTTTATTTGATATTTTAATATATAAATTATTAATGTATTGTTTATCAGACTTGTAATAATTAAAAAAACTATTTCTGATGGCACCCAATAATGACAGGGTGTTTAATATTTTATGCTTAACCGCATGATTCCCCCTATTTTCAACTTCAACTTTTAATCTCATAGAATTTTTTTAAGTGGAAAAAGTATTTGAAAGCTATAAAAATATCTAAACCAAATTATGCGACCCATTCTGG
>CAYMXD010000191.1:0-5233 GCA_964394095.1 uncultured Mesohalobacter sp.
GAATGTTATTTTAATGTCGCCCTTACATACGGGCTCCTTAAAATATACGTCGGTATTATAACTAACGCATTCGAATTTGTAAAATCCCAATATGAAATAATATAACAATACGTTAAAAGCTATAAGATTGTTTAATATTTAAATACTTTTGTTCAACAAAATATAAATTTAATGAGTAGAGCAATATTTGCTAACGGCTGTTTTTGGTGTACGGAAGCTGTTTTTCAGCGACTAAACGGTGTCAAAAATGTCAAATCGGGATTTACTGGTGGAGACATTAAAAATCCGGCCTACAGAGAAGTCGTTATGGGTAGGACAGGCCATGCGGAAGCTATTGAAATCGAATACGATGAAACTATAATAGACTATGAAATTTTATTATACGTTTTCTTTTCAACGCATGACCCTACGACTCTAAACCGTCAAGGTTATGATGTGGGCACGCAATATAGAAGCGGTATTTATTATACCAATGAAAAGCAAAAGATAGTGGCTGAAACTATTATTGAAAAGTTGAACAAAGAAACTTTTAAGAATAAAATAGTTACAGAACTCAAGCCCGCAACAGAATTTTACGAAGCTGAAGCCGAGCATCAAGATTTTTATAACCAGAATACGGGTTACAGGTATTGTCAGTTAGTTATAGAACCGAAATTAGCTGTACTCAGAGAAAAATTCACCCCTTATTTAAAATCATAATCATGTCATATCAATTATTTGAAGAATATAAAATAGAAACCACAAAGGATCTCACCGAGAATTATCAGGACATATTGGAGCAGGTCGGTGAAGACCCCTCAAGAAATGGTCTTTTAAAAACACCGGAAAGGGCTTCTAAAGCCATGCAGTTTTTAACCCAAGGTTATAGTATGGATCCTCAAGAAATTCTGAAATCGGCTATGTTTGATGAGAACTATCGGGACATGGTGATTGTAAAAGATATTGAATTGTATTCGCTTTGTGAACACCATATGCTGCCTTTTTTTGGCAAAGCGCATATCGCATACATTCCAGATGGAAAAATAGTGGGTCTGAGCAAATTACCAAGAGTTGTCGATGTGTTTGCCAGACGTTTACAGGTGCAGGAGCGTCTAACTCATGATATTTTAGAATGCATCAACACGACCCTGAATCCAAAAGGCGTAGCAGTGGTCATTGAAGCCGTACACATGTGTATGATGATGCGTGGGGTGCAGAAACAAAATTCTGCGACAACCACTTCCGGGTTTCGAGGTGAATTTGAAAACGCTCAGACTAGAAATGAATTTTTGAAATTAATTGGAAATTAGAGTTAAGTTGCTATGAAAAGGGAAAGCGGATTAGGGTTTAAAACTTTAGTCCGTTTTTCTATTTTAAACCTTTTTGAATAATTATTGTCAAATAATTGAAACTATAGAAGTAAGAAACAAGTCTAAATTAGAGGGTAGAGGGTAGTCGGTAGAGGGTAGTGTAGTAAGTAGTAAAAAAAGTTTTTTATCTCATTAACCCGGAATAATAAACCCAAAAAACTGAAAACCAGAAACCAGAAACCTGAAACTTGAAACCTGAAACCTGAAACCTGAAACCTGAAACTTGAAACTTGAAATCTGAAACAAATCTGAAGCTTGAAACCTGAAACCTTAAAGAAGAAGTTAGAGTTTTGAAATTAGAAGTTAGTAGTAATCAGTAAAACGAACAGTTCTGAAAGGTAAAACCTATGTTTTGTTAAGTAACATGAAACCCAAAACCTGAAACCCAAAACCTGAAACTTTGAACGTACAAACTTTGAACTTGAAACTTTAAACCTGAAACCTGAAACTTGAAACCTGTAACCCGAAATACCATGAAAAACATATTTATTTTATCTTTTGCCTTTTTGCTAATGTCGTGTGTAAATGCACAGGTGAATTATGTAGAAGAGAACTACAATAAAGAAGAAGTTTACATTACGATGCGTGACGGTATTAAACTTCACACCACAATTTATTCTCCAAAAGATACATCTCAAGATTATCCGATTTTGATGCAACGCACACCTTATAGCTCCAAACCTTATGGGGAAGGGAAATTTAAAAAACGCATCGGCCCAAATGAAGAATTGATGAAAGAAGGCTATATCGTAGTGTATCAAGACGTGCGCGGGCGATGGATGAGCGAAGGCGTTTACGACAATATGCGGGCTTATATTCCCAACAAAAAAGGCAAACAAGTCGATGAAGCCAGCGATACCTACGACACCATAGAATGGTTAATCAACAATACTGAAAACAACAACGCTAAAGTTGGCGTTTGGGGTATTTCCTATCCGGGATTTTATTCAACTTATAGCTTGTTATCCAATCATCCGGCTTTAGCTGCCGTGTCACCTCAAGCCCCGATAGGTGATTTCTATTTTGATGATTTTCATCATAATGGCGCTTATTTATTGAGTTACTGGCTGGCGACGACGGTGTTTGGATATGAAAAGACTGAACCCACCGAACAGTCTTGGTACAGTGATAAATTTCCTCAGTTTGGCACTCAAGATCAATACCAGTTTTTTATGGACAATATGCCACTGAGTAAACTCGATAAATTCTACGGCGAAGACAATGTGTTTTGGCAACAACTGAAAGAACATCCTAATTATGATGAGTTTTGGCAATCGCGTGGTATTGTTCAGCATATGGATAAAATTGAGATTGAACCGGCTGTCATGACGGTTATAGGTATGTTTGATGCCGAAGATTTATACGGGCCGTTAAACACCTATTCCGAAATAGAAAAACACAATGATTTTTATAACATTTTTGTTTTTGGGCCTTGGAGTCACGGGCAATGGTCCAGCACCAGAACTCGAAATGCCGTCGGTAATGTATATTTTGGTGATGATATTTCCAACAATTACCAAAAAGAAATTGAAACCCCGTTTTTCAATTATTTCCTCAAAGGCAAAGGTGATGTTAACGAACTTTCAGAAGCGCAGGTTTTCGATACGGGCAAGAATGAATGGAATGCCTACGAGACCTGGCCACCGGAAAATACAACTGAAACGACATTTTATCTCGGCGAAAACCAAAGTTTGACATCCACTGCCAATCCTGATTTTGAAAACACCTTTATCAGCGACCCTAAAAAGCCGGTGCCGTATTCTGAAGACATCAAAGTGGTGTTTACGCCTAGAAAATACATGACCGATGATCAGCGTTTTGCGGCTCGTCGAACGGATGTTTTGGTTTATGAAACTGAAATTTTAGAAGAAGACATGAAATTCGTGGGCGATATTATTGCCAATCTCAATGTATCCACAACCGGAACAGCCGCCGATTGGGTCGTCAAAGTCATCGATGTCTTTCCCGGTGACACCGAAGACCCTAAAGAAATGCAAGACCATTTAAAAATGAGCAATTACCACATGATGGTCAGAAGTGAAGTGATGCGTGGTCGTTTTAGAAACAGCTTTGAAAATCCAGAGCCATTCACCCCGAATGAGAAAACCCAAGTCAACATAGAACTCCAAGACATCAACCATACCTTTAAAAAAGGCCATAAACTGCAAATCCAGATTCAGAGTTCTTGGTTTCCTTTAATCGACATGAACCCACAAACCTATGTGGATAATATTTTTAAAGCCAAAGCAGACGATTTTCAAAAACAAACGCATAGGGTGTTTGGGGATTCTAAGCTTGTGTTTTATGGTTTAGATGACTAATATCAAGATGTATTTGTTATCAAAAATAGTACTTCATTAGAATATCCACAATCTATTTCAATCTCTCTTTTAGTCTCTGCATTAAATCCATACGTTCGTGAAATATGGCAATAATTAGAACCGGTAAATCAGGTCGAATTAAAGCAAATATATAGTGCTTTTTGCAATGCAGCATTTCAATTATATGGGTTTTAATTTTGAATTCTTTTGATAAACTTTTTTGCTCTGCCAGCTTATCCAAACATAAATTTACTTCGTTTGTGTACTTTAGAGCCTGTTTTCTTCCAAAATTTTCTAAGGTATAGGAAATAATTTCTCTTAAATCATTTTCAGCATCGACAGATAATTGATATTTTATTTTCACTTTTAGATATTTTAGGATTTTAAAATATCATCTGTAATTTCTTTTAAGGATTTTGATGATAACTGTGCGTTTTCAATGCGGAAAAGTAAGAGTTCTTCAAGTTTATTCCAATCCCTCTGCTCATCTGTAGCATTGGGGTTTATGAGTTTATCAAGAATAAGGTCTTTGATAGACTTTCCTTGCAAGGCTGCCAAGGCTTTAATTTTTTGGTGTTGTTCGGAAGTTATTTCAATGCTTAATCTGCTCATACTACAAACTTACACAAATTGTACATTTGTGCAAAATTGTATATTTATTAATTTGCCAAATTTGAATCATTTGATAAATTATTATATTGATTTAGGTATTCAAATACGATTTATAAAACATTGATTGTAAATAATTTGATAAATATTTCAGCTAAAATTTTAAATATTTACGTTTATCTGACCTTTATATTTAAAATAAATAACCACAGAGGCACGGAGAACACAGAGGTATTAAATTTGTTATATTATTCAGCAAATGTTAAATCAATACATATATTTAGGCTAAACCTAACGTGTAGAAACTGTTAAAATCTACTATAAAACCTTAACCGCCTTTATGCTTCAACTGAAGCCCAAGCAAAAAATTCCTTAAATATTGATCCATCAGGTCTTTATATTTCGGGTGATCCGGGCGTCGCAAAAAGGAACTTAATTCGTGTTTGCTAATGGTTTTTCCTGCCAATTTAAACAGCTCTAAAATGTCATCAGATTGGAGTTGAAAGGCAATTTTAAGTTTCTTAAGTACGTCGTTATTGGTCAGGCTGGTTTCAATTACCGGGGCTTTACCGTCTTTTTCTCCGCGATGTGAGATTATGAGCCCGTTAAGAAAAGCGGCTAATTGCCGATCTTCCAAAACCTTAAAAGCATCGTCATCATCACTTTTTAGCCAATCACTCACCTGAGATCTGCTCACTGTAACATCTACAAGTTCAAAAAACGACATCATTTCAGTATCGGAGTAATTGTAGGTATAGCGCAGCCTTCTTAATACGTCATTATTGGTCATAATATATTTGGTTTTCTGCTTGTAAATTTACAAAAGCTGACTTGTAAACTGCTACATTCATTTAAAATACTTGAAATTTACGATCGTAAATTTAAAACTTTAATGAATGGTAACTAATCAGTCTACTTTAAGCATTGATAATCATATTCTTATTTCACGCAAAG
>CAYMXD010000192.1:0-5225 GCA_964394095.1 uncultured Mesohalobacter sp.
GAAAGCATACTTAGATTATGCCATGTCTGTTATAATTGGAAGAGCATTACCAGAAAATTGCTTTTATGAAGGTCCTACTTTATTTCTTAGTGGTGAAAATTCATCCTATATAAGAGAGAAAGACTCAAAACTTATAAGCAGACATTTTACTGACTATAACATAGAAATCGTTAGTAATTCAGGACACTGGATTCATGCTGAAAATCCAAAAGAATTTCTCGAAAAAGTTTACGCCTTTACGAAATAAATTTTATGATGCCATCATAATAAAATAATGCTATTGTTTTCAAAATATTAATTATTATTAAATTTGAGGTCAAACTATCTCAATACCTAAACAAACAACCCCTAAAATTTAATTTATGACAAAATCCATTTTTACAGTCGTCTTGTTTAGCATGATTGCTTCCCAGGTTTACGCTGGTGGATACAGAGTAAGCTTGCAAGGTAATAGGTCTTTAGCAATGGGACATACAGGTGTTGCCGTTATAAACAACGCAGAGTCTGCGTTTTTCAATCCGGCAGGTTTATCTTACTTAGAAGATAAACTGAATGTATCTGCTGGTGGCTTTGGCATATTTTCAAACACGAAGTGGCAGAATACAGATACTGGTCAATTTTCTGAAACAGAATCCAATATTGGAACACCTTTTTACCTCTATGCCAGCTACAACATAAATGAATGGTTAACAGCCGGCCTGGCGGCATATACACCTTATGGCAGCTCTGTAGAATGGGAAAGAAACTGGGCTGGCTCTCATTTGGTAAATGATATTGAGTTGGCTTCAATTTTTGTACAGCCCTTACTTTCGATTAAACTCTCTAAACATTTTAGTATTGGAGGTGGACCAATTTTTGTTACTGGTAATGTAAATTTCAACAGAAACATCAACAGAACATTAACCGACGAAGAAGGTGTTCGGTCTAATGTAGAAATTGACGATTCCGGAGTTACTAATTGGGGATGGAGTGCCAGTTTTATGTTTACACCAACAGAAAAACTCCGTATCGGTTTTAATTACAGATCTCTTATCGAGTTAAATGCAGAAGCTGGAGATGCAAGTTTCAGTAATATACCTAATTCTCCTCTAGTACCCGTTTCAAATGGGCTAACCACTTTCGACGCTACTTTACCATTACCAGCAGAATTGACAGTTGGTTTATCCTACCAAATTAATGATAAGCTCTTATTCGCTTTTGATTTTAATCGAACGTTTTGGGAGGCATACGAGTCTTTAGACATTGAATTTGGTGATCCAGAAATTCCAAACTCTATTAATCCCAGGAATTATGAAAATGCTAATAGTTACAGGTTTGGTCTGCAATATCAGGCTATGGACAATTTAAGCTTAAGAGGTGGCTATTATATAGACGAAACACCTGTTCAACAAGGATTCTTTGCTCCGGAGACACCAAGAAATGATGCTCAGGGTTATACTGCAGGCCTTACTTTTGATCTGAATTCAAAACTTTCAATAGACGCATCATTTTTATACTTAAGGTTTAAAGAAGTTGATGCATCTTATGATGCTTACATAGAAAATGATGTTCAAGTCCCTTTTAGCGGCACTTATATATCAAACAGTTTCATTCCTGGAATAGGCTTATCTTACAAACTTTAATAATTATGACAATGAAGACAAAATATATATACACACTTATAGCATCAATTTTTTTTCTGGTTTCATGTGAGTCTGAATTTGAAAATTCAGTTGAAGACAATGAAGTCTACCGTACCGGAGAAGCAGATTTTTCAAATTTTGTAAGTGTTGGGAATTCCTTAACTGCAGGATTTGCAGACAATGCCCTTTACAGAGAAGGTCAGTTGAATTCGTTTCCTAAGATTTTAGCCGGTCAGTTTGCTTTGGTTGGTGGTGGTGAATTTACCCAGCCTCTGGTAGACGATAATATTGGTGGCTTATTGTTAAATGCCAATCCCATACCCGGCTTCGATACACGTTTAGTATTATCCACGCAATCAGGTTCACCACTACCGGCAAACATAAGTGGTACACCCCAAACCGATATTGCCGATATTCAAAAAGGGCCTTTTAATAACATGGGCGTTCCCGGTGCTAAAAGTTTTCATTTAGGATTAAATGGCTACGGAGATATTTCTAATATCGAGTCTATTGCTAACCCTTATTTTGTGAGGTTTGCCTCTTCGCCAAATGCTAGTGTTATGGAGGATGCCGTAGCTCAAAACCCAAGCTTTTTTAGCTTATGGATAGGCAACAACGACATTTTAGGCTTTGCAACTTCTGGTGGAATTGGCCAGGACCAAACCGGCAATCTTGACCCTTCAACCTATGGCTCTCAAGATATCACAGACCCCAATGTTTTTGGTGAAATTTATCTTGGATATGTTGATGCTTTAACTGCAGAGGCTTCAGGTGGAGTTCTATACAATATCCCTGATGTCACAAATATTCCGTTTTTTACAACTGTACCAAGAAATGCCATTCCTCTTGATGGACCAACAGCTGCATTATTAAATTCTCAGTTTGAAGCCTACAATCAGCAAGTACTTCCCGGGTTAGTCTTGGCCGGTTTAATTACTGAAGATGAAGCCGCTCAGCGCCAAATCAATTTTCAAGAAGGTCAAAATTATGTTACACTAGTTGATGAAAGTTTAACCGATATCAGTCCAATTTTAATCAACCCGCCGTTTAACCTCGACCCTCAAACTGCTGCATTGCTTGGTCAGGTTCGTCAGGCAACAGATGCTGATTTAATTCCATTAAATGCCTCTGGCAACATAGGAAATATTGTTAATAATGACCCTTCTCTAATTACTGGCGTTTCTGTACCACTTGGCGACGAATCCGTTTTAACTGTAAACGAACAAATGACGATTAACAACGCACGCACAGCTTACAATACCATCATTAAAACTGCTGCCCAAACCAAAGGATTAGCCTTTGTAGACGTCAATCAACTGCTAGAAGAAAGCCAAACTGGAATTCCATTTGATAGTGGAATATTGAGTTCAACTTTTATAACTGGAGGAGCCTTTTCTCTTGATGGAGTGCATCTTACACCAAGAGGTTATGCTTTGGTCGCTAATGAAACGATTAGAGCAATCAACAACACTTATGGCTCTAACTTACCTACTGTAAACTTAGGTGATTTCAGAACGATTGTGGCAAGTGAAGAAGTCAACTAAATAAAATATCTAACTTGGACTTATAAAAAATTACAGAAGTTATATGACTTCAGCAGTTTTTTTATAATTTAGCATAAGTATGGAACAGTCTAGATCTTTAAACACCCTTATCGAAATTATACTCAGCGCCATAGCAGTTGTAGTACTTGCAAACATTTTACCCGGTATTAGCGTAAATAGTTTCCTTACAGCTGTTGTTGTTGCAGCTGTTCTGGTCTTATTAAATTTGTTTGTCAAACCCATTCTTATCATATTTACCCTTCCGGTTACCATTGTCACCTTCGGTTTGTTTTTATTAGTGATTAACGCGCTAATTATTATGATATGCGATGCTTTAGTTAGTGGTTTTAGAGTCGATGGGTTTTGGTATGCCTTGTTTTTTAGCATTCTTCTATCTATATTTCAGTCGGTTTTGTTTGCTTTAACCAAGAAAAAGCAAGTCTAAATTTCAATTTTGATAAGCCCTAAAATAATTGTACTTTTGCAAATTCAAATTATTTTATTCCTATGGATATCAAACACGAAAATACAGATACTTTAAATGCTGTAGTTAAGGTAGATATAAACAAAGAAGACTACCAGCCTAAAGTAGATAAAATTTTAAAAGATTATAAAAAATCGGCCAATATTCCCGGTTTCAGAAAAGGACATGTTCCTATTGGCTTAATCAAAAAACAGTATGGTAAAGCCGTCCTTGTAGATGAAGTCAACAAACTATTACAAGATGCTCTTAATAAATACATTACTGAAGAAAAATTAGATATTTTGGGTAATCCTTTACCTAAACAGCAGGATGATTTTGATTGGAATAACGACACTTATCAATTTGAGTTTGAATTAGGTCTTGCTCCGGAATTTGATATTGATCTTAACCCCAAGAAAGGAATCAAGCACTACAAGATTGAGGCTGATAAAGACATGATTGATAATCAAATAAAATCTATACAAAAGCAATATGGCAAGTTGGTTTCTCAAAATGAGGTAAAAGAAGGCTTTTTAGTTCAGGGTAAATTTGTAAATGAAGAAGAAGAAATAGATCATCAAACCACGTTAAAGCCAGAAGACCTTAAAAGCAAAAAAGACCAAAAACTATTACTTGGCGCTAAAGTGAACGACAGTATAACTTACAAGACTAAAGGCCTGTTTAAGGACACTGCAGACTTGGCCAAGCACTTAGGTATTGAAGAAGATAAAGCAAAAGAATTAAAAACTGAAGTCAACTTTGAAATTAGTGAAATTAACGAAGAAATTTTAGCTGAATTAAATGAGGAGTTATTCAATAAAATATACCCCAATGCTGAAATTAAGACAGAAAAAGACCTCAGAGAAAAAATAAAAGAAGACGCAGAATCTCAATTAGAACAACAAAGTGATCAGCAATTATTGAATGATGTGTCCGAATACCTTATTGACAATGTGGAGTTTGATCTTCCTTCAGATTTTCTAAAAAAATGGCTTAGAGTGTCAGGTGAAGAAGAACTTACCGAAGAACAGGCCAAAGAAGAATTTGAGAAAAGCGAAAAAGGTTTAAGATTTCAATTGATTGAAGGCAAAATCATAAAAGACAACAAGCTTCAAGTCACTATGGATGAGATCAAAGACACCACAAAAAATCAGATCAAAATGCAAATGGCGCAATATGGACAGATGGACCTGCCTGATGAGCAATTAGAAAGTTTTGCGCAAAGTGTTCTGCAAAAAGAAGACGAAGTTAAGAAAATTTCAGACCAGGTCATGAACAAAAAACTTCTGGACTTCTATAAGAACAATGTCAACCTAAAAGTTAAAACCGTGAATTACGAGAAATTTATTGACGAAGTTTACAAATAGAACTATACATAATTAATATATGAACATCAACAAAGAATTTGAAAAGTTTGCAACCAAAGATCAGGGTATAAACTCTAATTATTACAATAAAATAGTTACGAGCATGTATCCGGTAGGGATGACACCGAACATTATAGAGGAACGCCAGATGAATGCCGTTGCGATGGACGTGTTTTCCAGATTAATGATGGACAGAATAATTTTCTTAGGAACTCCAATTAATGATCAG
>CAYMXD010000193.1:0-5217 GCA_964394095.1 uncultured Mesohalobacter sp.
TGCAGGCTCACTTGGTATGCTGGCGATTGGAACCGGTGGTTTGGATGTTGCCGCTGCCATTGCAGGAAAACCTTATTATGTTAAAATGCCTGAAGTCATGGGTGTAAAACTCACAGGAAAACTTCCGGATTGGGTTAGTGCCAAAGATATTATATTGGAAATGTTACGCCGACATGATGTAAAAGGTGGTGTTGGGAAAATTATCGAATATTACGGCGATGGCTTAAAGGAACTCAGCGCTATGGATCGCCACGTTATTGCCAATATGGGCGCTGAACTTGGAGCGACAACAACAGTTTTCCCCAGTGATGAGATCACAAAAGCTTTTCTAAAATCTCAGAAACGTGAGGAAGACTGGATTGAAATAAAAGCCGATGAAAATTGTGAATACCAGTATCATGATGAAATTATTTTAGACGACTTAGTCCCACTCATTGCATTGCCTACAAGTCCGGGCAATGTGGTTCCGGTTGAAGAAGTCGCCGGAAAATCCATTAGCCAGGTGGTTATAGGGTCTTCTGCGAATCCGGGATTGAGAGACTTTTGGATTGCCGGTAAAATTGTTGAAGATAAAACTACAAGCCCGGAAGTCAGTTTTGACATCAATCCTACCTCGAGACAGGTGATGCAAAACATGATAGACAACAGGACTTTTGCCAATTTAATCAAAGCCGGTGCTCGCTATCATCAGTCCGGTTGTATGGGTTTTATTGGTATGGGGCAGGCCCCGGCAAGCGGCACAATCAGTTTGCGAACCATGCCCAGAAATTTTCCGGATCGAAGCGGCACCAAAGATGATCAGGTGCATTTATGCAGTCCGGAAACCGCAGCAGCTTCAGCTTTAACGGGTAAAATCACCGACCCCAGAACGCTTGAAAAATCTCACGGCATGTCTTATCCAAAATTTGAGTATCCAACCTACGAAATTGTGAATGAAGACATGTTGGTTGCGCCCATTGAAGATAACACCTCAATAAAACTTGAAAAAGGTGAAAACATTAAAAGTCTTCCTGAAATACCAGAACTTCAAGATAATCATGAAGTTCCAGTCTTGCTCAAAATGGGCGACAATATTTCAACGGATGAAATTCTGAAAGCCGGTGCAGAAGTGCTGCCGTTTAGAAGTAATTTGCCTGAAATCAGCAAATACAGTTTCGACGTCATCGATGAATCTTTCTATGACAGAGCACAGCAAGCTAAAAAAGAATATGGTGGTCACGTAGTCGTTGCTGCAGAAAATTATGCGCAGGGCTCCAGTCGGGAACACGCGGCACTGGCGCCAAGATATCTCGGTCAGATTGCTGTTATTGCTAAAAGCTACGCTAGAATAGCTTGGCAAAATATGGTCAATTTCGGGATTTTACCTTTAGAATTTTTAAATGATAAAGATTATGACAACATAGAACAAGGGGATAAAATTTCCTTTGAAAATCTAAGAGACCAAGTCGAAAAATCTAACGAGGTTATAGTAAATATTGTGAAATCATCCGGCAAAACCATAAGCTTTAAAGCTAAACATACCTTAAGTCCAAGGCAAATTGAAATATTACTGAATGGTGGAATTATCAACACCTTTAGAAAGCAATTGAACTAGCAGTCATATTTAGAAAGACATCATGTTGTAAATATTTATATTTGCATAAAACTGAAAATAGATGCACATACATTTTATTTCTATTGGTGGCAGTGCCATGCATAATTTAGCCATATCTTTAAAGGAAAAAGGGGAAACAATCACAGGTTCTGATGATGATATTTTTGAACCTTCATATTCAAGATTGAAACAACACGGCATTTTACCCGAAAATATGGGTTGGCAACCTGAAAATATTTCAACTGAAATTGACCTGATCATTTTAGGCATGCATGCTAAAGCTGATAATCCGGAATTGAAAAGAGCTCAGGATTTAGGCTTGAAGATTATGTCTTATCCCGAATTTCTATACGAACATTCCAAGCGAAAAACCCGGGTAGTGATTGCCGGTTCGCACGGTAAAACCACCATCACCTCTATGGTTTTGCACGTTTTAAATTACCATGAAAAACCCACAGATTTTATGGTTGGGGCACAATTGGAAGGTTTTGATAATATGGTGCATCTCACAGAAGACAATGATTTTATCCTTCTTGAGGGCGACGAATACTTGTCCTCGCCAATAGATCGACAACCTAAATTTTTGTGGTATCAACCCAATATTGCTTTAATCAGCGGTATTGCCTGGGATCATGTGAATGTGTTTCCGGATTTTGAAACCTATAAATACCAATTTGAATTGTTTGTGGACTCCATGACTAATGGCAGCACACTAGTCTATAATGAAGAAGACGAAATTCTAAAAAACATCGCTTTAAACGCCAAAAAACCCACCAGAAAACACGCCTACAACACGCCCGAACACCAAATTGAAGATGCTGTGACCTATCTTGAGACTAACGAAGGCCCGATGCCTATTGAAGTTTTTGGTAAACACAACCTGCAAAACATCGCCGGCGCCAAGTGGATTTGTCAGCATATGGGCGTAGATGAAGACGATTTCTATGAAGCCATCGCCAGTTTTTCGGGAGCATCCAAACGCCTGGAAGAAGTGGTGAAAACCCCAAGATGCCAAGTGTTTAAAGACTATGCCCACAGCCCTTCAAAAGTTAAAGCCACCACCGAAGCTACAAAAGCTCAGTTTCCGAATAAAACCCTTTTGGTCTGTTTTGAGTTGCATACGTATAGCAGTTTGACTGCTTCATTTCTAAAAGAATACCAAAACACTTTAGACAAAGCCGATGAAGTAGTGATTTTTTATTCTAAAAAAGCTTTGGACATCAAACAAATGCCGGCCTTGACCAAAACCCAAATTCAGGACAGTTTTAAGAGGGAAGATTTGGAGGTTTATACCAATGCCGATGATTTTAAAACTTACCTCAAAGCCAAACATTTTGATAATCACGTCCTCCTCTTGATGAGTAGCGGCAATTATGGGGGATTGGATTTTGAGGAGTTGAAGAAATGGGTGTGATAATTTACTAATGTATCAATGTACCAATTTGAAGATTGGCCAATTTGAAGATTTGAAAATGAAACTGATGATTTATGATTGGATATTGCGATTCAATATTTTAACTGGTTTTCAATCTCAGTTTTTCAGGTATGTCTCCAATTTTCTTAATCAGGCGTTTATGACCTATAGCCCTGATTTGGTCTATCATGACATTCGAGTTTTTCTCTAGTTTTGAAATTTTAAGTTTCAAATCTCCCATTTAACGACTAGGAACCATGTCCTCCCCCTTTAGGGGAGCCAGAGGGGGCTTCCTCCCCCTTTGGGGGAGCCAGAGGGGGCTTTTCAAAGTTTTGATTTCAACTGCTGCAGCTCCGATTTAATGTGCTTCAGTTTTCGGATTATTTCAAACTTAGACAAGGTTTCCGATTTGTGTTCTTTTAGATGTTGTTTGGCGCCATCCAAAGTAAAACCGCGTTCTTTCACCAAGTGATAAATCAATTCAAAATTATGCACATCTTGAGGTGTAAACTTACGGTTGCCTTTGGCGTTTTTTTTGGGCTTAATAATATCAAACTCCTTTTCCCAAAAACGAATCAAAGAGGTATTGACCTCAAAAGCATCAGCCACTTCGCCAATATTGTAGTATAACTTATCCGGTAAATCGACTTTCATGGACATTTTAATCTAAAGATTGATTATCAAGAGCAGAATTGTTTATCAAGGCTTCGTAATCTTCAGCAGATAAATCATTATAGTAAAAATATATAGGATTGATGTGTGCCCCGTTTTTCCAAACCTCATAATGCAAATGTGGCGCAGTTGAAGCGCCTGTGTTACCAACATACCCAATGATTTCTCCTCTTTTGACCTTTTGACCAGGAAATACTGCAATTTTACTCATATGAGCATAAAGCGTTTCATAATTAAAGCCGTGATCCAAAATGACCTGATTGCCGTAACCTCTTCTAGAACGGCTTACTTTTTTTACCCTGGCATTCCCGGTTGCAAATATGGGCGTGCCTTCGGGAGCAGAAAAATCCATTCCGGCGTGCATCTTATTGATTTTATAGATGGGATGCATCCGCATACCGTAACCGGAAGCAGTTCGTTTTAAGTCGTCGTTTTGAACCGGCATTATAGCGGGTAATGAAGCTAAAAATTCTTCTTTATTTACCGCAAACTCGGCTATTTCATCCAGAGATTTAGACTGTACAACTATTCGTTTTTTGAGCTGGTCTAAACGTTTTTGAGTTTTGACTAAAATTTCAGAATTGTCAAAACCTTCAAGGTTTTTATAACGGTTTACACCGCCAAAACCAGACTTGCGCTGTTCATCAGAAATGGGATCGGCTTCAAAATAAACGCGGTATATTTTGTTGTCCCGTTCTTCAACATCTTTCAATACGGTTAAGACTTCATCCATCTGCCTGTTCATCATTTCATATTGAAACTTCATTTGATCCAACTCGCGCTTATAGGCCTTTTCTTTGGGCGTTTCCAGTCCGGGAATATTTAAGTATAACACCAATAAAAGTACACTCATCACCATCATCCCCAGAATGAACAATAATGTTAATCCGAAATATTTGCCTTTTTTAGGTTCTATCTTTCGGTAAGATAAGGTTTCGGTATCGTAATAGTATTTTAGCTTACGCATTCTTAAATTTATATTACTTTTGTTTTTTGCACATTAGCCTTGCAAATATAACAGAAAATCAACACTTATATCAGGTCAACTTCTGCACATATGAATTATAGACAAACTAAAACCGCATTTTTCGATTTTTTTAAAGCCAAAAATCATGCCTATGTGGCCTCTGCACCAATCGTTTTAAAAGACGATCCTAGCTTGATGTTTACCAATGCCGGCATGAACCAGTTCAAATCTCTGTTTCTGGGCACCGAAAATGTGAAACACACCCGGGTGTATAACACACAAAAATGCCTGAGAGTTTCAGGAAAACACAACGATCTGGAAGAAGTAGGCAAAGACCATTACCACCACACCATGTTCGAAATGATGGGAAACTGGAGCTTTGGAGATCCTGCCCGTCCTAAAGAAGGGTACTTTAAAAAAGAGGCCATAGAATGGGCTTGGGAACTACTGACAAAAGTGTATGACATTAATCCTGACAATTTATATGTCACCATTTTTGAAGGTCATAAAGACGATGGTTTAGAAAGAGATCAAGAAGCCTTTAACATCTGGAAAAGTATTGTGGATGAA
>CAYMXD010000194.1:0-5210 GCA_964394095.1 uncultured Mesohalobacter sp.
CCTCGCTAGCGCTCGTCTTTGACGAGTGCTAAAAAAACTTTAGTTTTTTAAAAAAAGTCCTCCCCCATCGGGGGAGTTAGAGGGGGCTTTTCCCTCACCCATTTATCGCCACCACCTCATTCACTTTCTGCGGCAGCATATCCTTAAGTAAATTTTCAATACCATTTTTTAAGGTCATGGTAGAAGAAGGGCAACCGCTGCAGGCACCTTGTAGGATAACATGAACTGCCTGCGTATTTTCATCATAAGATTGAAAAACGATATTTCCACCATCACTGGCTACTGCCGGCTTTACATATTCTTCCAGAATTTCTGAAATCTGCAAAGAAATACCGCTCAACTCTTTCTCAGATGCAGGTGCTTTTTTAGGCTCTGTATCATTTGTGGTATTTTGGATGTTTTTTGATTTTACAACTTCTGCATGTTCTTCCAAATATTTTCTTATAAATTCACGAAGTTCCATGGTAATATCATCCCATTCTGCCATATCGTATTTTTGGATGGAAATAAAATTTTCGTCCATATAGACTTCTTTCACAAATGGGAAATGAAATAATTTTTGAACCAATTCCACATCAGCAGTATCATCTATACTTTTAAATTCCATCGGCTGAAGAACCAATTTTTTATTAGCCACAAATTTCATAACATGAGGATTTGGGGTGCTTTCAGCATAGACAGTAACCGGTATTTTTTTGGTTTGGGCTGATGTATTTTCTACAACAGGCTTACCTGAATTTAAGTAGGCTGAAATTTTATCAGACAAGTCATCTTGAACATCTTGCCATTCCACAATATTATATTTTTGAACCGCTACAAAATTTTGGGCGATATAAACCGTTTTTACAAATGGAAGATGAAAAAGCTGCTGTGCGAGTACAGAATTTTGTGCATCTTCAATGTTTTTAAATTCGTAGCTTTTATGCTGAACAATAAAATTTTCAGACTCAAATTTAAGAATTGAGTCATCTGAGGTTGCTGAAATACTTATAGATTGAGCCATAATTTTAATTTTTTTACAGAATTATTAATCCTTGTATGAGGATTTGAATATATTTACGGGCGAAAATAATTTATATGAAATACATTTACCTCATATTTATCATTTCTTTTACTTATGTAAATGTCTCAGCTCAGGATATCTTGATGCAGGATGGAACGTTTAATCAATGTACAGGAAATTTTTACGATTCAGGTGGCGCTAGTGGTGATTTTGTGGAAGGTGAAGATTTTACACTAACTATCTGTCCGGATGGACCTAATCTAGAAACTATATTAGAGTTTTCAGCATTCGAAATGAACAGTGTTCATGAAATGACCATATATGATTCCGATACAGCTGACCCTCTAGCAGAGCTTGGAGTGTTTACAGGAACTCTAGCCGATAATCCCGAATTAAATTTTATCGCTGCAGAAAATCCTAGTGGCTGTTTAACCATAAGTTTTGAATCTGCACCATTTCCCTTTGGGCCTTTTACAGGCTGGGAAGCTGCCATATCTTGCAGGCCACCTTGCCAGAGCATTACACCAGAATTACTAAGCATTGACCCTACTTGTTCTGAGGATCCGGTTAATGATGATAATCTTGTATCAATCAATACGCCTACAACATTTACTGCAGGAGCTACCACCTCTTCCGGAGTTGTAGATGACCTCACTTACACCTGGAATTTTGATGGGGAAATTCAGGAAGGACAAAGCGTTGACCAGTCTTTTGCAAACACAGGAGATGTTAACGTAAGCCTTACCGTAACCGACAGCTTTGGTTGTTTTGAAACTATTGATTTTGTTATAACTGTTGGTGATAATGTTATTTCAGTCGATGATACAAATTTTACACTAGATCAACTCATAAACGGTGTTTTGATTAGTGGAACATGCTCTTTAGTGGATAATATTAATTCTCCGAATAATGCTTCTTTAAATGGAGAAAACTTTGAAAGCTTTGCATATTTTAACAAAGCATGCTCTACATTTCCTTTTGATGAAGGAATTGCGATGGGCTCAGCTAACATAAATAGAGTAATTGATGGCCAGGGTGGCAGTGGCGGTAATGGCTGGCCAGGTGATCCAGACTTAGAAGCTTTAATTCAGCAACCTGGAAACACTAATAATGCTACCGTCATTGAATTTGAATTTACGCCATTCGTTGATCAAATTGAATTCAATTACATTTTTGCATCTTATGAATATCCAAATTTCGTATGTAATTTTGCAGATACATTTGCTTTTATTTTAAGTGGGCCGGGTATATCAAACACAAATGATTATGACCATGACGGTAATCCCGCTACCCCTGATCTTACTTTAGATCTTGGCGGCCTAAACATAGCTTTAGTTCCAGGCACAACAACCCCTGTAAGTCCAGTCAATGTGCACGATGAAACTGGCTGTGGGCCTGGTAGCTTAGGAGAGTTTAGCTTTCCACAATTTTATGATGCAGCTAATAGTGAAGGGAATAATCCAGGTGATATAGATGTAACCGGAAGAACTCGTATCCTTACAGCTGTAGCTGATGTGATACCAGGACAGACTTACAATATAAAATTAGCAATTGCAGATAGAGGTGATACTATATTAGACTCATTTGTTTTCCTAGAAGGCGGCAGTTTTGAACTTGGTGCTAATGTTGGTGAAGATCTGGTTTTGGATGATGTCACAGCTGTTTGTGAAGGTGAAACTCAAACTTTAGAAGTGTTTAATGGTGTGGCTCCAACAGGCTTTAGTTTTCAATGGACTAAAGATGGTGTGCCTATTGCAGGAGAAACCGGCCCCACACTTGATGTGACTGAAACCGGTGAATATTGTGTTGAGTTATCAGCAGGTTCAGAGTGTGATTCTTCAGACTGTGCAGTAGTTGAATTTATTCCAGTTTTTAATGAAAATGAAAACATTACAGATGATTTAGATATCAATATTTGTGAACCCTTTGATGGTAATGCTGTTTTTGATTTAACTCAAAATGACAATCCCATATCAACAAATATAAGCAACGAATTTTTTAACGATTTTCCCGATTTTCAAACTGAAAACCCAGGTATTGAGCCTTACGTAATTACTTATTATGAAACTTTAGTCGATGCACAAAATGCTACTAATCCTATTTTAGACCCTGCAAATTACAGTATCGATCCTGCAAATTTACCATTTACAATATACTATAGTGTGGTAGACAGTTTTGGTTTGGATTGTTTTGATTCTACTACAAGTGTTGGAAGTTTTGAAATCGACACTACAGAAACACCGGTCGGACCTGTTGCTGACCTCGCCTCTTGCAGTGATAATGCCGGTGAGGATTTTGCGTTTTTTGATCTGACACAAAATGATTCCAATGCGCTTGATGGCGAAGACCCTAATGCTTTTGAAGTGACTTATTACACTTCTGAACAAGATGCAATAGACGGAATTAATCCTATCCTTACACCAGGTAATTACGAGAATATTTCAAACCCACAAATCATTTGGGTAAAACTAGATAATCTTGAAAGTGAAGAATGTTTTAGCCTGTCAACTTTTGAGTTGGCGGTTGATATCATTCCAGAGATTACTATCCTCCCTGAAGACTTATCTCTGTGTGGAGATTTTACATTAAGTCAAACTTTCGATTTAACACAATATGATGCAACTAGCCTTGGTGTTTCCAACGCCTCCGAAACGGCAATTAGCTTCCATAATACATTACCCGATGCAGAGGCTAATACCAATCCCATTCCAAGCCCCGCAAACTATTCGCCCTCTAACAACTTAGAGACTATATTTATTAGAGCAGAAAACACCAATACTACAGCTTGCTTTTCTACAGAAAGTTTTGAAATCCAAATCTTCGATGTAGAAGCCAACGACCCCGGTCCTATTTCAGTTTGTGAAGCTACCGGAAATACAGGCCTGACCGAGTTTGACCTCACCCAGCAAAATAATACCGTTTTTGGGCCAAATCAGGATTCAACCACCCATAGTATTTCCTACCACACTTCCCAAGCTGATGCTGAAGGTGGTGCCAGTCCGATCCCCAATCCGGATAACTACACCAATTCTACCAACCCCGAAATCATTTGGGTGAGGGTTCAAAATAATGATGACCCCTCTTGTTTTGAAGTTATTAGTTTTGAGGTTAGTGTAATTGAAGAACCTGAAATTACACAGACGCCTGACCTATCCTTGTGTGGAGATTTCACCTTAAGCCAAACCTTTGACCTCACCCAAAACGACACTACTGCCCTTGGTATTGCCAATGCTGCAGATACAGAACTTACTTACTACACCTCTCAGGCAGATGCTGATACGGGAACCAATTTTATCCCTGATCCAGCTAATTATACTCCATCATCGACCACAGAAACTATTTTTGTTCGTGCTGAAAATATTGACAACAGCGATTGCTTTAGTGTAGACAGTTTTACAATCCAAATCTTCGATGTGGAAGTCAACGACCCCGGCCCTATTTCAGTTTGTGAAGCCACCGGTGCTACTGGTCAGGCCTTGTTTGACCTCACCCAGCAAAACGATGCTGTGTTTGGACCAAATCAGGATTCTACAAGCCATAGTATTTCCTACCACACTTCCCAAGCTGATGCTGAAGGTGGCGCCAGTCCGATTCCCAACCCGGATAACTACACCAATTCTACCAACCCCGAAATCATTTGGGTGAGGGTACAAAATAACGATGATCCCTCTTGTTCTGAAGTTCTTAGCTTTCAATTAAGCATTACTGAAGAACCTGAAATCCTCAATCCACCAACTGACCTCTCTCAGTGCGGCGATTTTACCACTCCGCCTGTCTTTGACCTGACGCAGTATGATGCTGCTAGTCTGGGTATTCCCGATCCTGCCGTAACCCTAATCACTTACCATAATACCGCTGCCAATGCAACAACCGGAGATAATCCTATCCCCGACCCTGCTAATTATACTCCTGCAAATGAACAGGAAGATATTTTTATAAGAGCAGCCAATAGTAATGATGACGAATGCTTTGTGACCACAAGTTTTAGTATTGAAGTCTTTAACGTAGAGATACTTCCGGCAAATGACCTTGAAAGTTGTGATGATGGTACAGGTACAGCGACCTCTAGTTTTGACCTGACTACAAATACGGTGACTGTGTTAGGGTCTAATCAAAACACTACAACTCATAACGTCACTTATCATGAAACTGAAGCCGACGCCACAGCCGCCACCAATGCTATAGACGATGCTTCAGCTTACGAGAA
>CAYMXD010000195.1:0-3495 GCA_964394095.1 uncultured Mesohalobacter sp.
ATCCTATATTGGCTTTAGCTTAATGCAAGAAGAATATTTAGATCAAAGTATTTTATTGGCAGATTATATTCAAAAAAACTTTACAAATAATCTATCAAGACGTAACAGAGGGGTGAAACAAGCAGGTTTTCTAGTTCTTAGAGAAACATATATGCCAAGTGTTCTAATAGAATTAGGCTTTTTAACCAATAAAGGTGAAAATAATTTTTTGAAATCATCAACAGGAAAATCTCATTTGGCTCAACAAATTAGTCAGGCGATTCTGAATTACAAAACAGCATTAGAGAAGAATTCATCAGTTGATGTTGATTTTAAAACAACCGATATTTCAAAAAACACTAAAGTGGATGATGAATATAAAGCAACATTTCATGTTCAAATTGCCGCTGCACGAAGGAAAATTAAAAATATTCCTAATAATTTTAAGGGTTTAGATCCGGTTTTTAGAATAAAAGAAGGTGATTTATATAAATACCTTTATGCAGAGTCTAAATCTCATAAAGACATACAAAACAAGCTATTAGAAGCAAAAGAAAAGGGATACAAAGGTGCATTTATTATTGCTTACCTTGATAATAGGAAAATAAGTATCAAAGAAGCCTTGAAAACCCGTATCAAATAATTATTTTTACCCTAATTAAATAGTATATAGTGAAAATTTCAAATGAAGTAAAAATTGGTATAATGGCAATTATTGCCATTGCACTTTTAATATTTGGGTATAATTTCCTTAAAGGTAAAAACCTCCTTGAGGACTCCAGGACTTTTTATGCCGTATACGATCAGGTTGAAGGTTTAAATCCATCTTCTGCTGTTACTATTAATGGTTTACAAGTTGGCTCTATTACAAAAATTGACATCAGAAAAGATGCAAAGTTGGTGGTAACTATGAACATCAAAAAAGATTTTCCTTTCTCTAAATCGAGTATAGCTGAAATCTATGGTGGTGATTTAATTGGTGGTAAATCTGTTGCGATTGTACCGGATTTTGAAAATAAAACCTTGGCAAAACCAGGAGATACTCTAGAAAGTAAAATTGAAGTAGGATTATTAGAACTTGTAAATGACAGATTATCTCCATTACAACAAAAAATAGAAGATGGCGTAAGCAGTGTAGACACATTGTTGAATTCCATAAATTATGTCATGGATAAAGATGCACAAAATTCGCTTAGAAACAGCATCATAAAATTTAATAACACCGTAGATCATCTCAACTCTACAGCCTCTCAGGTTGATAATTTATTGACTGAAAATTCAGATAAATTTAATACAACAATGACCAATGTGAATGAGATGTCTGATAAATTCAATACGATTTCAGATTCATTATCTAAGATAGAATTCAATAAAGTCATAAAGGAGCTTGAAACCACTTTAGCTCAAGTAAAAAGCATCACTAAGAAAATTGATGATGGCGAGGGCAGTTTAGGCAAGCTCATTAACGATGAAAACATGTACACTAATCTTGAAAATGCAACTAAAGAGATGGAAGAGTTACTTCAAGACATGAAATTAAACCCCAAACGCTACGTGCATTTTTCCGTTTTTGGGAAGAAAAATAGAGAATACCAAGGGGAAGAGGATAAAGAAGAATAAACTGATATATGGAATACATACCACAAATATTATTTGTTGTTGCATTGGCCTTTTCAGTCTGGTTTTTTGCCAGAAATGTAGGAAGACTAAGACGTAACATATTACTGGGTAAAGATGTAGACAAAACAGATAACAAACCAATAAGACTAAAAAAAATGATTCGTGTGGCTTTGGGGCAGTCCAAAATGGTTACACGTCCTATTGCCGGATTTTTACATATTCTTATTTATGTTGGTTTTGTCATTATCAATATTGAAGTGCTGGAAATTATTATAGATGGTATTCTGGGCACGCATCGTATTTTTGCGTTTATCGGGCCGGTTTATGACATATTAATAGGCAGCTTCGAAATTTTAGCCCTATTGGTTTTAGTTAGTGTAATATTCTTTTGGACACGTCGAAATATTTCAAAAATCAAGCGCTTTTGGTCTAAAGAAATGAAAGGCTGGCCTAAAAATGACGCTAACAATATATTGTATTTTGAAGTGGTTTTGATGGTATTATTCTTAACCATGAATGCTACAGATTATCAGCTTCAACTAAATGGTGCTGAGGGATACGCTCAAGCCGGGGCATTTCCGGTAAGTCAATTTATGCTCCCTATTTTTGATGGTATGAGTAATGCTACATTAATTGCCATAGAACGCTCAGCTTGGTGGTTACATATTTTAGGCATATTTTTCTTTTTAAATTACCTGTACTATTCCAAACACCTGCATATTTTACTGGCATTTCCCAATGTATATTATTCAAGAATAGAATCAAAAGGAAAGTTTTCGCATAATGAAACAGTGGCCAATGAAGTAAAAATGATGATGGATCCTGATGCAGATCCTTACGCTGCTCCGGCTGAAGATGAAGCTGAGCCTGAAAAATTTGGCGCCAGCGATGTCACCGACCTCAATTGGTTTCAGCTTCTTAGCGCTTACACCTGTACAGAGTGTGGGCGCTGTACGTCTGAATGCCCGGCCAATCAAACCGGCAAGAAGTTATCGCCTCGTAAAATCATGATGGACACCCGAGACAGGCTTGAAGAGATTGGAGATAATATAAATAAAAATGGGGAATTCGAAGCAGACGACAAACAATTATTAGACGATTATATCAGCAGAGAAGAGTTGTGGGCTTGTACCACTTGTAATGCCTGTGTAGAAGCCTGCCCTATTGGTATAGATCCCTTATCTATTATTATGGATATGCGTCAGTATCTGGTAATGGAAGAAAGCGCCGCACCAATGGAACTCAACAATGCCATGACCAATATTGAAAATAATGCTGCGCCATGGCCGTATAATCAACAGGATAGATTGAATTGGGTTAATGAAAACTAACCAAAATATATATTTATGTCAGACAAAAATCAAAACGACGATTTATTAAACGATGTAGTACAAGGGGATAAACACCTTAGCCCGATGTTGCCAAAACATATCAAAAATTACTTGATTGATATTGATGGTACAGTGACCGAAGATGTCCCTAACGAAGAACCGGAACGCATGGAAACATGCCCACCATTTCCGGATGCTTTAGCGACCTTAAACCGCTGGTATGACAAAGGACACCGTATTTGTTTTTTTACCTCCAGAACAGAAGAGCATCGAGAAGTGACAGAAGAATGGTTGAAAAAACACGGATTTAAATACCATAGTTTGCTCATGGGTAAACCGCGTGGTGGTAATTATCATTGGATTGATAACCACTTAGTGAAAGCCACACGTTACAAGGGAAAATTTACCGATTTGGTCATGAAAAATGTGAATATAGAAGTTTTTAAAGAGTAAATATGAGTGAAAATTTGAACGTACCAACAATGGCGAGTTTAATGGCAGAAGGCAGACAACCGGAAGTATTATTTTGGGTAGGATGCGCCGGAAGTTTTGACGACAGGGCCAA
>CAYMXD010000195.1:3505-5210 GCA_964394095.1 uncultured Mesohalobacter sp.
AGGCTTTTGTAAAAATTCTCAACAAAATCGATGTTGATTTTGCGGTGTTAGGTACTGAAGAAAGTTGTACAGGCGATCCCGCCAAACGTGCAGGAAATGAATTTTTGTTTCAAATGCAGGCGGCCACCAATATTGAAGTTTTGAATGCCTACGACATTAAAAAAATCGTGACGACTTGTCCGCATTGTTTTAATACGATTAAAAATGAATACCCGGCTTTAGGTGGTGACTACGAAGTTATGCACCACACCCAATTCCTTAAAAAGCTTTTAGATGAAGGTAAATTGAAAGTTGAAGGTGGCCAATTTAAAGGTAAACGCATCACATTTCACGATCCTTGCTATCTTGGCAGAGCCAATGGCGAATATGAAGCCCCAAGAGAATTACTAAGGAAGCTTGATGTAGAACTTGTGGAAATGAAAAGCTGCAAGAGTCGCGGCTTATGCTGTGGTGCCGGCGGAGCTCAAATGTTTAAAGACGCCGAACCCGGTGATAAGGAAGTCAATATTCATCGTACAGAAGAAGCTATAGAAACCAAACCTGAAGCCATTGCCGCCGGTTGCCCTTTTTGTAATACCATGATGACCGATGGCGTAAAAAACAAAGAAAAACAAGACAGCATAAAAGTCTATGATGTGGTGGAAATGATAGCTGAGGCAGGGGAGTTGTGAGAAATTCTAAATTATGAATTTAAAATTTTAAATGAGAGAAAATTTAAATTGTCAACTTTAAACTGTGGATAGTGAAAATATTATGATTAGGATTTATTATCTATTGTAGAATGACTAAAGTTTATTACAGCGAAAGTTCAGAGATTGATTAACGATAGTTTAAAGAGTTAAGGACAAACAGGATAGTGTTAAAGAATTTTTATAAAATAGGTATTATTTCTAACCCAAGGTGTTGTATGTTTTTTTTATCAACCCTAATATTAAATACTAACTTTAACTAATTATGGGTAAAAAGCTTACTATATACATGATAGATGGTACTGCCTATGGTCCAAGATTAGCTGAAATTGGCAACTGGGTTGGAAAAGCAATATATTCTCCAAGAGCTACTATAAGCAAGATTTTAAATAGAATTGAATTTGATAATACAGGCATATATTGTTTAAAAGGTGACCCTACAGACGAAGCTTTTGATGAAAGAATATATATAGGGGAAGCTGAAAATATAAAATCAAGATTAAAACAACACATTAGTGATCCAAAAAGAGACTTTAAAGAATTAATTTTTTTATAAGTAAAGATGAGTTGTGTGCAAGATTGAATCAAAGTTTGAGATTAGAAATAACATAAAATTGCTAGATTTCAACAAGCTGAATAACTAAAATTGAATTGAGTGGAAAAATTGCGTGGAATGAAAATCTGTAAATAGTAGCCAAGCCCAAGTTTTGGTTTTTTAATAGAAAATTTCGTTTAACACAAAAATTGAAATGATAAACAGAATTTTGAACTGATCGAAAATTGTTGCTTTGAATCGACTCTCCCTATAAAAATAAACAACAGAATGTGAAATGAACTTCACCGCTTGGGCTTATCTCAACGTCCTTTGTATTTTTGAGTGGCGTCCAAGGAAACACTACCCTTATTTTTTCAATCGTAAAGTAGAAAATAATTTCTAAACTTTTGGTTTTAGCTCCTGAACCACACCATTAGAGATACATATTGTTGCAATTTCGTTGTTTTGTAAATATGATTTT
>CAYMXD010000196.1:0-367 GCA_964394095.1 uncultured Mesohalobacter sp.
GATAAGTACCTGCATTATAAAATTCTTCAAATAGTGAAACTGCTTTTTTTGAAGCCTCTTTTTCAGCTTGAGAATATGCAGAAAGTCCTGTGAAAACTAATAAAATAGCGATTTTTTTCATTTCAAATATTTTAAAATCTAATTTAATAATTGGATGACCCATTTAGTTCTCAACATGAAAAAACATAAACTTTAAGAATCTAAGGATATTCATGGCCTGAGGAAGGTATTTTATTTGAATAGATATTTAGCTTTCTTCCTATGGAGTGAAACACTTAGAAACATGTACCGAGATTTAACCGGGTAAGCCTAATAAATTATAGACTGGTTTTCTAAAATATCAAAATTTGTGAATGTATCCAAATCT
>CAYMXD010000196.1:377-5183 GCA_964394095.1 uncultured Mesohalobacter sp.
GGAGCAACTTAGAAAACCGTTAAAACGGTTTTGTAACAACAATTTTAATCATCACCCCCTGGATGAATCCATGGGCTATTTTTTTTTGATAAATTTTTGGCTGGATTTACAAAAAAGCATAATCTTCGGTGTTGTCATAATCTTAGCCCACGATTTCAATCGTGGGCATAGGATTAACGTTTGCAAAGAAATGGTTTTAACCATTTTCCAATTTCTATGCATTATCAAATCCATACAATCTCAAAAACGCATCATACTCTTCTTGAAAAGTTCTTTTGCTGTGGTGCTGTTTTAGATTTTTGATAAACGTTCTACCGAATATCCGATCTTATCAAACGTGTTCTGTCTTTAGTTGAACAGACCGCATGTATCCAAATTTTCACGTAAGAATGAGGCATTTTTGTTTCAAATTTAAAAAAATATTAAACCTGAATTATTCATTAATCTCCTGATTAATTCTTTAATAATTCTATAAAAAAGATAACCTTACATGAAGTCCTAAGTTGCAAACTTCGGACAGCGGTGTTAAAACTGAATTATTTATTAGAACATTGCGTAAATCTCCTATAATCCTAAACTAGAGGAAAATAACAGGAAAGAAAACCGTTAAAACGGTTTTGCATCACCAATTTTTATCATTAACCCATGGATGAATCCATGGGCTATTTTTTTGGAGATTTAACTGGGTAAGCTATTTAATAATTTAGGATCTAATGATCAACATTAATACATCAAAAATTTCTTTTTTTGTGAGATATAAATTAGTATGTAGATTAATTACTAAAAAAATGTTCATAAAGTCAAAAAACATTACTCAATCTCTTTGATATGTTTATATTTGAAGTTTTATTAAAAGTATTAATGTTTATCAAAAAACGGTATTTTTTTATTGGAATTTTCTTTTTGAGCTCCATAGTCACTTTTATGAATTTTGGCTTTAGTTCAGTCAAATCAACATACGAGGTTGAAAATATAACCTGTTTAGATTATCCTGAAGATACAGTTCCTGCTGAACCCATCAGTGTTGACTATAAATCTTTACTCGGAGAAAGGCTCTTATCATTTACATCAAAAATAGATTATAAAGCCAAAAGAACACGCCTGAACGGAGTTGTATTAATCGCTTATAAAGATCAAATACTTTTCGAAAAGGCCTATGGTTATAAGAATCCAATTCAAAAAGATGAATTAACTCCGGAGGTTTCTTTTGAACTTGCCTCGTTAAGCAAACAATTTACTGCTGCTGCTGTTTTAAAACTGGATGAATTAAACCAAGTTAATTTAGAAGAATCCTTTAGCACATATTTCCCTGAATTTAAATTCGATAATATTAAGGTTAAAGATTTACTTAAACACTCCTCCGGCTTATGGGACTATATGTACCTGACCGAAGCCTATTGGGAGGAAACTTGTGCACCTAATCAAGCCGATATTATTAATCTAATAAATAATCACCAACGTATTTTAAACTTTAGACCCGGTAGACGTTTCGATTATAATAATACCAATTATGCGCTTTTAGTAGCTTTGGTTGAAAAATTGAGTGAGCAAAACTTCGATGATTTTCTTAACCAATACTTTTTTGATCCGTATTGTATTGAAGAAGCTTATGTTGGTGTTGAGAGTAGAAAACTTAACAATGTAGTAAATGGATTTCATCCTTATCGTCGTGGTTATTTAGAATTACCACCGAGTTTCCATAACGGTGCTTTAGGAGATAAGGGTATTCACATTAATGCAGGAAGTCTATGGAATTGGTTTGAAGCTTTAAAAAACAAAAAATCCCTTTCTGAAACTTCAGTTGAAAAAATGTTCAATCTGAACAGTTATAAGTATTATAATTACGGTATGGGATTCAGAACCCGTTTAAGTTATGATGGCCAATTAGAAATATATCATGATGGCCTATGGGACGGTTTTAGAAATGGACTGCATTATTATCCTGAAGATGATTTAACTGTCATTGTATTGAGCCATACCCAAAATAAGAACAAATCTTATTTCCAAAACTACCTTAAAAATCAGGCCATTCAAATGATAAATGAGTTGCCGAAATAACCTCAATACTTTTAATTGAACTTAGTAAGCAGATAAAACCATTAGGTTAATATTTCAGTTAATTTATTATCGCCTAAGTTGTATTATCTATTTTTGCAGATATGGAGAGACGGTATTTTTTGCAATGTACCTTTTGGGGTCAAAATTACGCAGGCTGGCAAAAACAGCCTGACCAAAAAAGTGTTCAATCTTCGATTGACGAAGCTTTGTCTACAGCGCTTCAGGAAAACATAGAAGTTATGGGAGCCGGACGAACAGATACTGGGGTTCATGCCAAATATTTTATAGCGCATTTCGATACCAAAACTGATCTGAAAGATTTTCCTAATTTCATTTACAAACTGAATAACATTCTCCCCAAAGATATTGCAGCACAGGATATTTTTGAAGTTGATTTACAATGTCATGCCAGGTTTGATGCCACTCAACGAAGTTATCAATACCTCATTACTACTCGAAAAAATCCCTTCGAAATGCATTCTGCCTATCACATTAAAAATGATTTAGATGTTAAACTTATGCATAAATGTGCTCAGCAACTTAACTCATTTTCTAATTTTAAAAGCTTTAGTAAAGTAAAAACCGCTGTGAAAACTTTCAATTGTAATGTTATTAATACTCGAGTGAAACAAAAAAATGATCTTGTGATTTTTGAAATTACAGCAAATCGATTTTTGCGTAATATGGTAAGAGCATTAACGGGAACACTAATTGATGTGGGTTTGGGTAAAAATACTTTTGAAGATTTTATTTCAATTGTAAAGTCACAAGATCGAAGAAATGCCGGAAAATCAGTTCCCGCCAAAGGCCTTTACTTAACGGACATCGTGTATCCTTACACTTTAAAATCTATTTATGAGTAAAAGTAAAACAGGAACAGCATTCGATATAGGGTTATTTAAAAGAATACTTGCTTTTACAAACCCCTACAAAAAGACATTTTATTTTGTCTTGTTTTCTGCTCTAGCGCTTGCGGCACTTAGCATGCTAAGGCCACACTTTTTAGGACTCATAGTCGATAATGCCTTGCCTGAAAGCAACAAAGAACTGCTTGTAGAATTAATTATCTGGATGGTGCTTGTCCTTTTGGGAGAAGTCTTGTTCCAATTATCATTTATTTATTTTGCCAACTGGCTGGGACAAGAAGTCATCCGAGACATACGTGTCAAACTTTTTGGACACATGATTAATTTCAAAAAGCAATATTTTGATACATCTGCAGTAGGAAGACTAGTCACCAGAGCTGTAAGTGATATTGAAACCATTGCCAGTATTTTTAGCCAGGGCTTGTTTATGATATTAAGTGATTTGCTTAAAATGCTGGCCGTACTTTTATTTATGTTTTACAAAAGCTGGGAATTGACCTTATTGGTGTTAACGGTATTACCTTTTATTTTTTATGCTACCCGTGTTTTTCAGAAGAAAATGAAAATTGCCTTTGAAGAAGTGAGAACACAGGTATCTAATCTAAATTCTTTTGTTCAGGAAAGACTAACGGGGATGAAGATTGTTCACATTTTTAGCAGAGAGCGAAAAGAATACGAGAAATTTAAAGACATCAACAACAAACATAAAGTTGCCTGGAACAAAACCGTGCTTTACAACTCCATCTTCTTCCCTATTGCAGAAATGTCAATTTCGGTGACTATTGGACTTTTAGTTTGGTTTGGTGGACTTAGAGTCGTAGAATCAGACACTTTAAGTTTGGGTATTATTGTGGCATTTATTGAATACGTGAGAATGCTTTTTGCACCCTTGAGACAAATTGCAGATAAGTTTAATTCGCTTCAAATGGGAATGGTCGCCGCCAATCGAGTCTTTGGTATTTTAGATACTGAATCTTATATTCCAGATAATGGTAAAGTTATTCCTAAAAACCTAAGTGGTGAGATAGAATTTAAAAATGTGCGTTTCAGTTATGTTGAAAATGAAGAAGTCCTAAAAGGGATTTCCTTTAAGGCAAAACCCGGCGAAACTATAGCCATTGTTGGAGCAACAGGTGCCGGTAAAAGTACCGTCATCAATTTATTAACGCGTTTCTACGACATAAAAAGCGGACACATTTTAATAGACGGTAAAGATATTAGGGAATACGATTTAGCCGGGCTACGCAAAGCCATAGCTGTAGTCTTACAGGATGTGTTTTTATTTGCGGAAAGCATTCAGAAAAACATCACCCTGGATGATGAAACCATTACTAAGGAAGACGTGATCAATGCCGCAAAGTCTATTGGTGTAAATGAATTTATCATGGCGCTGCCCAAGGGTTACGATTATAACGTTAAAGAAAGAGGCGCCATGTTGTCTTCCGGTCAACGCCAGCTGATTGCTTTTTTAAGAGCTTACGTCTGTAAGCCTAGTATACTCATTTTAGACGAAGCCACATCGTCTATTGATTCTTACAGCGAACAACTTATCCAAAATGCCACCGACAAAATTACGGAGGGCCGCACTTCCATCATCATCGCTCACCGGTTAGCGACCGTAAAAAATGCCGATAAAATCATTGTGATGGACAAAGGCCAAATCATAGAAACCGGCACCCATATCGACCTGCTGAGCAATCCTGACGGCTATTACAAAAAGCTCTACGAAGCCCAATTTGAAGCAGATACACAGGAGGTAGCGTGATGGGTTTAGCTTAGAGCTATAAACTTTGACAAACTCTAAAATCAATATGCCTTGTTTCCTCGCTAGCGCTCGTCTTTGACGAGTGCTAAAGAAACAATGATTAGCGAATAATGAAGT
>CAYMXD010000197.1:0-5180 GCA_964394095.1 uncultured Mesohalobacter sp.
AAACGATGAACTCATCAAAGTTGTTTTCGACATTTCCCGAATTTACAGTGAGATTGAGCGAAGACCCATCGCTGCTTACATAGATAAATTCTTCTAAAACATTAGAATCGTAACAGAAGTTGGTATTGACCGGGCCAACTGCACAATCTACTAGGTTTGTAGTACAATTATCCTGGGTAAAACTTGAAGAGGTAAGCTGACAGTTGGCATCCTGATTATTTGAAACAGTTAATTCAACTGAAGTTCCATTAGGATAAGGCCCAAAACTCACCACTCCCGTGGCAGAAACGCTTTGTACCGGGCTACCTTGATTGTCGGTAATATCTAAATCGGTTGCAGAGCCTAAGTCTAAAACATCGGCTTCTACAAAAAACTGTGGAGCATTTAGGCAATCATCTACCAATTCAAAATCGACTTGAGGATTAGTACAGGTTGCACAGGAAACCGTTAAGTCTATAGGATTAATATTCGCTGAGCCCTGACAATCTATGGACCCATCCGGAGTCACTTGAACAGTAATGGTATCTCCGGTTGACTGAAAAAATAAACCACTTAAATCACCTCCATTTCCATAACCATTATATAACTCTGAGCCATCAGTGTCTAAAACGATGAATTCATCCCAATTTTGCTCAACGTTACCGGAATTCACGGTCAAATTTAGGGAATTTCCGTCGTTACTGACGTAGATAAATTCCTCTAGAACACCAGAATCGTAACAGAAGTTGGTGGTAACAGAGCCTGCTAAACAATCTACATTTATTTGAGATTGAGCAGAATAGGATAAGAAAATAGAAAAAAATAGAAAAGTAATTATTTTATTCATCAATTTTATTTTATGGATGTGAATATAAATAAAATGTTATTGATACGTTAAATATATTCACATAAAATTGAACTCAAGTTTAAAAAAATGAAAAATACTGCCGATTTTGATTCTGAAGATGAATTGGACGATAAACTATCTTATACTGAGTATCTAAACGGGTGCTCTTTTGAGTCTTTGGAGTAGGCTGCTGTTGATATTTCAGTTGATAATTTATAGAAATGTAAAATTAACTGAAAAAGTTTAATCTAAATAATAATGTGAAAGTTAAATTAAAATTAGTTTTTCTCCTATTGTTGCTTAGTCATTAATAAACCGATTGACTTAGGCTTTTAACGAATATTATTAACTTTTTGAATTGCATTTATATACAGACATTTTTCTTCTTTTAGGAGTCTATCTGAACCTTAGTATGGCCTGTGCCTTCTTTGTGGATTCCTCCCAAACCGGTGTGGTCTGTATAATAGCTTACCGCCAACCTAAAGTATCCTTATTTATTTTAAAAATTTGATTATAAGGATTAAACTTCCTATACATTATTTCAAAATGATTTTATTAGATATTAAGCAGGTACCAAGGTCAGTAAACTCATTAATTGGTATTACAAAAAAAGCTGTCTCATAAAGAAGACAGCCTTTTTTGACGGTTATTATGATGTTTTTTTAATTCTTTACAAACTTGGCGCTTTTTGTCCCTTTATCTGTATCCATAACCAAAACATAGGTACCTGATGAGAGAAAATCTACATTAAGAGTGTAATTTGGATTTAGATGGGCTTCAAACTGTTTCCCGGATAGATCATAAATACGCAGAGCATTAATTTTAAAAGTGTTATTCGGTTTTATAGTAATGATATCTGTTGTTGGATTGGGGTATATATCAATACTCCGGCTGTTAAATTCTTCTGCACCCATCGTAGGAATTGTAAAATTGACATTATCAACATAAACTCCAGTTTGGTTGAAAGAGGAAAACAAAAGCAATTGGTCAATGTTTGTACCATTCACCAGATTTCCTGTATATATCACTGTATTGTCAATTGAGTACTCAATAGTACCATTGACAAAATCGTGTTCAACTTTAAGTTCAAACCAAAGATCGCTGGAGTATGTTCCAGCATTTACAAATTGTAAGTCCGGGACAGCATCTATAACTAAAATATCACCATCAAAAAATACAACTCTAGAGGTTACAGCATTAGAAGCTACACTTTGAAGAATAACATCAAACTCTGAGGGGTTAGCGCCTGATTCTAAAAATAAATCTACGGTAAACGTGACATCATTAAAATTAATTGCTGGGCTTACCGCACCAGTTATGCCATTATTTGGTATGGGGCCATTGGGGTCATCTTGAAAATAGAGGGCATTAGACCCATCTGTAGACTGAGTATCTACAATATTTACAAAGGGACTGTAGGTTGGATTAGTTACCCAACCATTCTGGCCATTAATTTCACCTAAGGTAAACCCTTCTGTTGACTCAAAAGATATACTTAAATCCTGAGCATTTGTTTTTAATGAAAACATGGCAATGCACATTATCAATAATAAAGTAATTTTTTTCATATTTATATATTTTTAAAATTGAAATGTGAATATAACACTTTTTTCAATTTTCAGCTTAGCAAAAAAACAAAAAAGCCATCTGTTTAGATGGCTTTTGAAATACGCTGAAATAACAGGTATTATTTCTTCATAACTTTAAAAGTCTTGGTTGCACCATTAATCTGGACTTTGGCTAAATATACGCCACTGCTCAAGGCATTAAGGCTAATTTGCTCGTCTTGTGCTGATAGTTTTTGGCTTAAAACTTGTTGACCTAATAAGTTATGTAAGCTTACATTATCTATTTGATGATTAGCAGAGAGGTTAAGATAATTGTTGTTATCTACGAAATAATCGAAGTTAGCAGTACTAAAATCAAACGTTGATAAAGGCTCATCGTTCGTTCTGAAATTATCGATATAAGCAAACCCTCCATCATTATCGTGAGCAAAGTTTACCTGCTCAATATCTAAATTTGGTGATGCAACAGTACCGGAATAAATTGAAACATCATCAATAAAAAACTCAATGTTATTATTAGTTAATTCCATTCTAACATTAAACCATGTCAAAGGCGTCCAATCCTGCATGGTGTCGTCTAGAATTATTGTACCTGTAGAATCTTCAATTAATACAATTATATCTCCCTCAAATGTAAATCTAATATAACTTATAAAAACTTCGTTTGTCGTATTTACTAAACCAAATATAAAATCTGACGTATTTGGATTAAAAGTGTCTATATACATATCTGCAGAAAAAACCGCATTTGAATAAGGAACTGCTGTACTGTACTGGTAAAAACCACCAACAATTGGAGCTGCCTGACCAGGAAAAGCAACTTCTTGAACAATTTTTAAGGAAAAAGACCCATCAGAGGATTGCTCGTCACTTATAACTTGGTTTTCAATAAAAGTTCCAGGTCCTGTACCAGTTGTTGCCCAACCATTTTGACCATTGACATCCCCCAAGCTATAACCCTCAGTGCTTTCAAAAGAAATAGTCTCTTGGGCACTTAATCCATAAGCTGTAAAGGCAAATAAAAATAATAAAGTAATTTTTTTCATAATAATAAGATTTAATATTAATAAGTTGTAAATATAAAAAAATAGACATAGATTTTAGCATTAGAAGTCAATTAACTCCTTTTTTAATCTCCAATGTAGTAAAAAAACAAAAAAGCCATCTGTTTAGATGGCTTTTGAAATACGCTGAAATAACAGGTATTATTTCTTCATAACTTTAAAAGTCTTGGTTGCACCATTAATCTGGACTTTGGCTAAATATACGCCACTGCTCAAGGCATTAAGGCTAATTTGCTCGTCTTGTGCTGATAGTTTTTGGCTTAAAACTTGTTGACCTAATAAGTTATGTAAGCTTACATTATCTATTTGATGATTAGCAGAGAGGTTAAGATAATTGTTGTTATCTACGAAATAATCGAAATTTGAAAAATCAAATTGATCAGTACTTAAAGTCTGAGAAGTGACCTGAAAGTCATCAATCATTAACCCAAACTGATCGTTAGAAATACAATGTATGCCTATATAAATGGGCGTACCTTCATAACTTGTTAAATCTGCTGTAAATTCAACATAAACAAGACCACCATTGGTAACTTGTTCTGGATTAGCAGAAATGGTAGTAAAATCTCCCGGATTGGTTCCAGTTGTAGATACCCCTACAGTAAACTCTTCTAATGAGAAATTTCCGTCTGTAGCTTTATACCAGAAAGATAAAGAACTGCCTCCTGTTCCTAATGTAATTTGAGGAGATATTAACCAATCATCATTTCCATTTCCTAAAGCATCTGGTACAGCTGCAAAACATACCATAGCAGAATTACCTGTCCTTGCAGTCCAATCAGAATCTGCTGTAGGGTCTATGGGTGGAGTGGTGTTATTATTATCAAACACCTGAAAAGACTTAGCTTCTCCAGATTCTGGAAAAGTAATTCCCTGGAAACCATAAGTTGGTAATGCATCATTATCTAACAATGTCCAAGAACCTACATTGTCAATCGCAAAATCCGTATAAGTTTCAAAACTATCTTCAAATACAATCTGATAGACCTATTATTTATTATCTGTTTAATAATCTTACAAACTAAAAAATCAGAACTCTATTGATTTTAAAATAGATAATTTGCTATTATTACATTAAATAAAACTATAAAAAATACACGATAATTGGAAGAATTAAAATGGCTAAGGCAAGTGAAGTAAATAACAAGAGTCATGTTAAACCAGGAGAACCATATTATTGCACCGAATGTAAGAGGAATCACACTAAAGGAAAGATTTATAAGGAGCACCTTGGTTTTGCAAAAGTAGAGACCGAGCCTGAAGATGATGGTGAGGAATATGATGATGAAGAGGAATTGATTGAAGCCTTTGAAGAATTAGAAGAAAATGAATTTGACGATCAAGATCTAGATGTCGAAGAAGAAGAGGATGAGGCGGACGATGATGACGATGATGAAGATGATGAAGAAGAGGATGACGAAGACGAAGACGAAGATGAAGATGAAGATGAAGATGATGAGGACTTCGAGATCCAAGAAGGTAGTGAATCAGTAGATGCGGTAAAAAAATTACCTGGAGTAGGAGAGGCTACTTTAAAGAAACTCATTAAGGCAGGATTTAGTTCATTAGAATCAATTGCATACACACCCCCTTCTATTATTCAAGGTGAAAGTGGTTTAGGTGAAAAAACTACTGCGAAATTAATTAAAGCTTCTATGCAAAAGTTAAATATCGGATTTAAATCAGCAGAGGATATTTGGGAGCATAGAAAAAATATTGCTC
>CAYMXD010000198.1:0-5171 GCA_964394095.1 uncultured Mesohalobacter sp.
TTTCATATATATTTACTTAATCAAAATTTCCTTATATTTGATAAAATCAAATTTTGAAAATCAACATTTTTTTAGGTTTATCGCTTCTACTTTCTGTTTTTTTGTACGCTCACAATGATGGTGAATTAGATACTAGCTTTAATAATAGTGGATATGTATCTATTCCATATAGTAATGTAAGCGGTGTTTATCCTAAATTTGTTAAAGAATTGAGTAATGGTTCTTACCTCGTTGGAGTTACAACTACTAGTAATAATAAAACAAAAGAGTCATTTTTAACCAAGTTTCTTCACGATGGGTCTTTGGATTTAAGTTTTGGTGTAAACGGTAGATTATTATTTAGTACTAACAATGATGAGGATGGAAGTTATTCTATAAATGCATTTCATTCTATATTAGACATCAATTCACAAGAATATTTAATAGTTGGAACTATTGAAGATATCCCCACTTTTTTTAAAGTAGACCAGCTTGGCAATATTATAAATTCTTACGGAAATCAAGGCTTTCAAAATATAAACGAAGGTAAAATTGGCAGACACAATACTATTTTAAGCAACGGTAAAATTGTTTCAGCCTCAACGTTTAAAATTGATAGCTTAGATATTTTTAGAAATAACTTTAGCATATACAATAGCAATGGTGGTATCGACTTGAGCTTTGGTAATAACGGAAGTAAAATCTTAGACATAACAAACCAAAATATTGATATGTTCTCCAAAATATTAGACTATAAGAACAATAGTTTTATTGCCGTTGGCAATTCTATGCCGTATATAACTTACGATACTGGTTTTATAGCCAGATTTGATTACGATGGTAACTTTGATACAAGTTTTGGGCAAAACGGCAAAGTTATTCTAGATTATAACGTATTAGGCGAATATAATACGCTTAGAGATGCAGTTGTTCAAAATGATGATAAAATCATCATATGCGGTAGAAGTCTATTTGAAGATGGTACCGGCGGAGGAAATTATTATGCTTCGGTTCCAATGCTTGCCAGATTTAATTCGGATGGAAGCCTAGACCATACCTTTGGGAATAATGGTTTTGTAATGGTAAATACAACCTTATTTGGTGCGAATGAAGATTATACCAGATTAGCTTTATTGCCAAATAATAAAATCTTAGTTTTAGGTCATTCTTCTTTACCATTTCCATTTATGAAAACGGCAGTCATACTAAGACGCTTTAATGCTGATGGTAGTCCGGACATTAGTTTTGGGACCAATAGCTATTTTTATTATACTTATAATGATAATGCTAATTTATCTGAATCTAATACTGGATTAGAACTAGAGATTTTAGGTAATCAAAAAGTTGCCTTTGTTGGCAGACATTATCGAAGTGGTGTACCATGGGAAGGAACCATGTTTAGATTAAACATAAACTTATTATCAAATGAAAATTTTACCAAAAATAATTTTAATTTCTTTCCAAATCCAGTAAAAGATGTTTTACATATTGATAGTAAAATTGAAATAGATCGCGCATTGATATTCGATAAAACAGGACAACTAATCAAAGAAATAAATGACATTGACAATTCTTTTATATCCTTGCAAGATTTATCATCTGGTCTTTACATTGTACAAATTATAACCAACAATTCCTTCGTAAATAGATTCAAAATTATTAAAGAGTAAAATTAATTTAATCAATAGAATTTCTCTAAGTTTTTAATTTTGTAGATAAGATTCATGGTATCTGAGTTTTATTTTTTAATGCTTCAAAAGACAATGAGAAACTATTATTTGTCTTACTTTATGGTTTATTAAAACTATCCTCCATTCGACACATACACCGGCTCTACGATGACTCCCTCACTTTTCAAAATTCATTTGCCATTCAATTTTTGACTGTATGAGATTTTAATTTCATTAGAACCACTTCTCTTAAATATATCTATAAGATCGAGAGTTAAAGCAAAAGCCATATTGGGGTAATCATTTTTGGGCTAGAGGTCATTTTGTCAAAAAGCCCTAAACAAAAGCTAACAGCAATACTGTCTCGAAAGCGTCTAGTATTGTTTTTATAGCATCTTTTCTCTAAGTGGTGGTGTTGAATAACTTTAAAAATAAATCAGGTCAAGCAAAACTTTAGCTATTAAAATTGTCAGGCGTAATAGCACCACCTATCTAAAGTAAAACATATGTATATTAAATTTAATTTAAAATAATACATGTTACATATCCACAACCACTTGATCTAAGGGTTTTCTTACTTTTTTAAAATCAGCAAATTTATCAGAAGCATCACGTTTTCCTACTGGTAATACCAGAACGGGCTCTAGGATGTCTGTATCTAAATTTAAAATTTCAGCATATTTTTGAGGCAAAAACCCTTCCATAGGACAAGCATCAATATGCTCTAATGCACAAGTTGTCAACATGTTACCTAGTGCCAAATAAGCTTGGTTTGAAGCCCATTTATCGAGTTGTTGTTCACTTTTTTTAGAAAAATCATTAATAAGGAAATCTCTAAACGGTTGTAAAACTTCATCAGGTGTTTTCCTGACCTTCTTAACAAGCTCAAAATGATTTTTAATAAAGTTGGCATCTATGGGTCTTTCGACGCAAATGATAAATAAGTGCGATGCTGTTTTTACCTGAGGCTGATTAAAACTAGCTTCACATAGCTTTTCTTGAAGAGTTTTATCGGATATAACAATAAGTTTTAGTGGCTGTAACCCATAAGATGTGGGTGTTAGGTTAAAAGCTTTCTTCAGTAAATCAATTTGACTATGAGTCAACATAAAATTATCATCAAAAGTTTTTGTTGCGTATCTCCAATTAAGGGCCTCTAAAATTTCCATATTAAATTTTTGGCAAATGTAAATCTAAGCCAATTAGATGATTATCAAAATAATCATAAAATTAAATATAATCAATTTTTGTACTATTTGTAATACCTGTATGGGTAAGACCTTAAAAATTATTAATTTAGAGGCTTAAATTTTTAATATGGCAATGACGAACATTCCGAGTGTAGATCTTAATAAATTTTTATCGACAGATTCCAATAAAAAAACTCAATTTGTTCAGGAGATTGGTTCTGCATATGAAGAGATAGGTTTTGTTTCCCTAAAAAACCATTTCTTGGATGAGGATCTTATGGACAATTTATACAAGCAGGTCAAGGACTTTTTCAATCTACCTGAGGAAATCAAGATGAAATATGAAAAAGATGAACTGTCTGGGCAGCGTGGTTATGTATCTTTTGGAAAAGAACATGCAAAAGGAAGCTCTAAAGGGGATTTAAAAGAGTTCTGGCATTTTGGACAGGAACCAGAGGAAGACGCCAATCTCCCCGAAAAATATCCTGATAATCTGGTTGTAGATGAACTCCCCCTATTCTACCCTACGGGGATAAAAGCCTTTAAAGCTCTTGAAAAAACCGGTATTTACGTATTGAGAGCTTTGGCCTTATATATTGGTCTTGAAGAAACATATTTTGACTATTGGGCTAAGAACGGGAATTCTATCTTAAGACCTATCCACTACCCTCCTATTACAGAAGAACCAAAAGGTGCTGTAAGAGCTGCTGCCCATGGAGATATTAACCTCATCACCTTATTAATGGGTGCTTCATCTGGAGGTCTTCAAGTTAAACGAAAAGATGGTGAGTGGATAAATGCCAAACCAGATGAAGGTGATCTCGTAATTAATGTTGGTGATATGCTAGAAAGACACACCAATAATAAATTACGATCTACAATTCACAGGGTAATTAACCCACCAAAAGATCAGTGGAACACACCCAGGTATTCCATTCCCTTTTTTATGCACCCAAGAAGTGACATGAGACTAGATTGTCTCGACCAATGTATAGATGATAGTAACCCAAAACAATTTGAAGATATCACCGCAGGAGAATTTCTTAACCAGCGATTGAAAGAAATCGGTTTAGCAAAATAATACTATGGACTTAAAAGATCAACTAAAGAACCTATTTCCGGATCACGAACCTGAAGACGATTCTAAGGCTAATGACGAGGATTCCGGATTAGGAATATGGATGCAAGATGAGCCTTTGATTTGTAAATATGAAAAGAGAAAAGGTAAGCCAAATACAATTGTAGAAAACTACAATGGTGCCAAAAAGGATTTTAAAATTCTCACCAAACACTTAAAAAAATTCTGTAGTGTTGGAGGAAGCCACGATAACAGACGTATCATTATTCAAGGAGATTTTAGAGATGAAATTATGGATGAACTTATTGAGATAGGTTTTAACGTAAAACGTGTAGGCGGTTAATTATGAAAAAAGCCCTACATATCTCAAACGGTGGTAACTTAACTTCCCGCTTAAAAGAAATCGGAGTAAATGATCCTGTGCTATCTTGGGAAGAAATGTTGTGTGAAGGTCCAACGACATATCAGATTGAAACCAGAGAACTCTTTAAATTGAGAAGAGACTATTTAGAAGATACCTATGACATAGAAATAGACCTTAAAGCTTATAATCTTGAGATTAAAAAACTAGATAATCCAGAGCAGTATGATGAAATCATATTATGGTTTGAATATGATTTATTCTGCCATATTAATATGCTGGCAGTGATAAATCTTTTAGAGCAACGAAAGATCAAAAAACCACTTTTTCTTGTATGCAGCGGGAGAATTAAAGGTGAAGCTGACTTAAAAGGCCTTTCAGAACTTTCATCAACTCAACTTGAAAAACATTATAAAAACAAAGTACTTCTTAAGCAACAGGATATAGAGTTAGCAAAAACATTGTGGGGCATATATTGCGGAAAAGACCATAGTTTGTTTAAACCTTTTATTGTGAAAAAATCTTCTTTTTTGTACTTGGGTAATTGCCTTAAAGCGCATCTAATGAGGTTTCCTGATGCTTTAACAGGCTTAGGAACTTTAGAACAAAATATTTTGAAAATTCTAGAGGAATTTAAAATAAATTCTAAAAATCATCTGCTAGGATACGCTTTAAATTATCAAGGATATTACGGCTATCGAAATCTGCAATTTGAACGAATATTCAGTAATCTAAAACCATTTATTGAAGAAACAGAAGAAGGCTTAAAACTAAATGATTTAGGTAAAAATGTAATTAAAGGACAATATAATGCAATAAATATTACTATCAATAATGTTGTCTACGGCGGGGTTTGTAGAACGAATTTCTTTTTTGATAAAAACCAAAATAAA
>CAYMXD010000199.1:0-5147 GCA_964394095.1 uncultured Mesohalobacter sp.
TTCTCGTAAGCTGAAGCATCGTCTATAGCATTGGTGGCGGCTGTGGCGTCGGCTTGAGAATTGTAAAAATTAAAAACAAAATTAGACTGATCATCTAAAATAGTATTCATGAATGTTATTAAATCAAATGAAGTAATACCATCATTATCCTCATCACACTGTTCAAAACTTTGAATTGAATCAGGTAAACTAGGATTTTGATTTATAACTAATGTTAACTGAGTAAAAGCTTCGCAACCGGTAATAGTATCAATAACTTTAACTTCAAGTGATTGTGGATTTGAAACATTGACGTAATCATCATTAGGATCTATAGCAAGGTTGTTGTCTAAATCTGTTTGAGTTTCGTAAAAAGTAACTTCAAAATCGGTGTTCGATTGTGTAATTTCATCAATTTTTTGGGTGAGATCAAAATTAGCAGTTGCATTAGATATATCGTCAATTATAATATTTTGACAAATTGTTAATGGCGAAGGATCTACGATATCATCTTCAATGGAAGCACAACCTTCATCGTTTAGGAATATAAAATGATCTTCTACTTCTCCATTTGTAGCTGTTCCATAAGGTATATTTGCGGCTAACTCGTCTGTACTTATCCTTAACCTGAGGTATTTGCCTTGGTCAGTTGGCACAAAGTCGTTGGGTACATTGATTTCCATTGGATAGGTAGATGTTCCTGAAGCGGCAGGAATAATGATTAAGGCAGATTTTTCATCAGGATCTACAATGTAATCCCCATCATCATTCCAGTCTAAATATCCGTAAACATAGGCTTCTTGACCGCTATTATTGGTAACCTCAACATCTATGGTAAACACATCGCCAGGTATTGGATTTTCGTAAAGGAAAACTGAAATTCCATCCTCGTCTTCCCCATCACCGGTAGCATCTGCAGTGGGCTGATTAGTTGGTTCATCGTCGGGAACGTTGGTTCCAAAGTAAATATCAGGATTAATTAAAGCTCCTGCGGCAACCGGAACACTATTTTGATTAAAATCGAATGATATTGGAGCATCTCCATAATCGAAAACTCCACCTGTAATATTTACTCGACAACTTAGCATTTCTAAACATCCTCCAGAGGAGGTTGCCTGAAGTGATAAGTCAACATAGCCATTAGCTTTATCTTCATCATTAATGTTGTAAGTAGTCGTAGGATTATTACTATCGGCAAAAGTACCACTTGTTCCGGAAGACCAACTTGTACTTGCTGCATTTATGACTGAAAAGTTAAGGTTTATTGTATTATCTGTGATTGTTACATCATCTGGACAAGTTCCTGAGATCACAGGAACACTGGAAGGAATTATACTATCAGATCCGGAAGCTGTTCCATTAGTATTGAAATCAATTGGTAGCTGAGAAACTTCAACATTTAGTTCTGTTTCTGTAGTCCCTGTAAAAATACTAACTTTAAAAGTTGAAATTCCACCTGGTAATTCAAAAATATCCAGGGATTGAACTCCACTTTGTTGTGAAATGGCATTAGGGACATTTGGATAATTTGGGTCAAAGATGTTTGGTTCAGCGATTTCCAGTCCATTAGTCAGATCATAGGGTTCTCCGTTAAATAAGGCCTCTGTACCAGTTAAGTCTAAGGTCAATAAGGTATTAAACTGCGTAAATCCACTCTGGTTATTGATGGTTACAGTCGCCACACTAAAGTCTCCGGGGCAATTTCCATCTCCAGTCATCGAAACATCAACCAAAACCTGCTCACCGTCAACACAGTCATCTGTTACACCGTCATAAGAAAGGTCGTCATCTGTATTGTTATTTCCATCAAAACCATTTAAGCCTGAATCCCCTTCATAAGCAAAATCCATATCTGGTGTAAATAACACATAGGGATTAATTCCCGCTTCAGCAGTTGCATCAACATCTACGGCATAATTATAATCGCCGGCCGCAGTTCCAGTTACATTATATTCGTATTCGTAAGTTACACAAGTATCAAAGGGAAGTTTACTTACAATTAAATTTTCATACCACACAATCTTATCTTCTGATAGTGAAAAAGAAAGTACATCTGGGTCACCATCAGAATCCAAATCAGCACCAATAACTGTAGCAGGATTATTAATAGAATTTGAAAATGTAATGAAAATCTCATCGCCAAAATTACCGGAACCATCATTTTCAAACCAGACAATTTTGGATATGGGGGTTGATGTTCCTGAAGAAGAAATTACATCCACATCACCATCGCCGTCGAAATCGACCGGAAAAATAGATTGAGCTGAATTTGCAGCATTGGTTATAACTTGTTCTGCTCCAAAATTACCATTACCATCGTTTTCAAACCAAGTCACCTGATTTGCTCCATTAGCAATAATATCAATAGCGCCATCGCCATTAAAATCTGCCGTCTTCACGTCTTCTTCAGTAGATAAAGAAATGGCAATAAGTTGTTCCGGTCCAAAATTTCCTGTACCATCGTTTTCATACCAGGCAATTTTTCCGTCTTCTTCAGAAATAGAAACCACATCCTGATCCCCATCTCCATCTAAGTCTGCTGCATAAGCCGACCTTGCTCCAGCTGCGTTCGAAGAAATAATGAGCTGAGGACCAAAATTTCCTGATCCGTCATTTTCATACCAAGCCACAGTATCGTCATCAAAAAAAGCAGCTAAAATATCCTTATCACCATCATTGTCGAGATCTACGGTGTAAATACTTTCAGGGAGATTTAAAGACGAAGATATGGTTTGTTGAGCTGCAAAATTTCCACCACCGTTATTTTCAAACCAGACTATTTCATTTGGAAAATCTCCTCCAGCTATCAAGTCTATATCACCATCATTATCTAAATCCTCTGCGTGAATAATTCTGGCTGTTCCCATATTAGAGGCTATGGGTTGATAAGCACCAAATGCCCCTGTACCATCGTTAGCATACCATCCTATTTTTTCATCAATAACATTTGCAGACACCACATCCTGATCACCATCACCATCGATATCTGCTGCAAAAAGATCTCTTAGTTCTAAATTTATACCTTGTGAAACAATTTGCTCCGGCCCTATTCCCAATTCAGTAACATAGGGATTTGGTCCAATAAGGTTTGTATCGATAAGATTATAACTTTCCGGGGCATAAGTTGTAATATCAGAAAAGCTCATAATAGCATCTGCGGTTCCTTCATTACATATTTGGACAGTGTAAAACAATTGGTCGTCACAACCAACACCAGTTGTAGAGACCTGTACATTGATACTGGCAAATTCTGCGCATTGATCTTCATCTATTCTATCAATGGGTGTAGAAATATTATTGGCAATTTCATTTTCTGTGTCTACTTCAATTTGGTCTGCTAAATCAGAAAAACTCACCGGCACTTCATTTCCTGGAAGGCTGCCGTCATAGTTAACTATTGCATAGATTTGCGGTGCACTTAAAAACACCTGACTTTGAATAGTTGTGCTAAAATCACCATTATCGGCAGGTATTGATATATTTCCCAAATTTTCAGTAAACAAAAACTCAGTACCCGGCAATGATGGGTCACCATCGTAAAAAGAAATTTTTAAAACATCATTAAAAGCATTTAAAAGATCAACATTGTTAACTGTTATATCAACAGAACCTGAAGGTGGCCCCGGATTACAATTAACGAGTTCGTAATTAGATAGTTGAATATTTAAATCGAATGCATTAGACAGTGATGGAGGGTCTGAGTTGCAACCAATTTCTGTAATCCCCTGAATAAGACTCAATGCATTTTCTTGAAGCTGATTGTAAGATTCTGCCCCAAAATACCCTTCTGGTGAAGCCACGTTTTCTCCCTGCAATTCGGTACATTCTGATGCTGCATCTATAGCTAATAGGACAATAACTATGCCTTGTGCTTTAATTTGATTTGCTATATTGGTGACGTTTGGTGAAATCGTTGTGCAGGAAACATCGGTTAGCATTATTATTACCTTAGGCACATCCCGATTAGGGATAGGATCCTGAGCTACCCACTCAAAGGCTTTTAATAATGCTACATCTAATTCTGTAGCTGCTTCAAATGGTTTGGGAGATTCTCCATAGGAAATTAAATCTGATATTTCAGTGGTAAATGTTTGTCCCGCAATAGGAAAATCATATTCCATAAAAAGATCACCCGAAGACCAGTTACTAATAGATATTCTTGTTTCTTCATTAGAAAGCCCTAAGTCTCCCGCAAATGATAAACCCAACTGGGTAATAAAATCTTTTGATTGTTCAAATTCTTGAGCATCTACAGAACCTGAGACATCATTGGCAATATGAATATCTAAACCGGTTAAACACTCTTCTTCGTCTTGTGCAAAAATATTTGCTAAAGAAAAGAGCATAAACCCTAAAATAATAGTCTTAAAAGTTTTCACGTTTAAATGGTATGACAAGATTGAATTTTGAAATTTTAAAGTTACAAAATGTCAAATAAACTGAATTTTTTCCTAAATAAGGAGGTTTATTTAATGTTTATTGGTCATTTCCATCAAACGCTTCACATATTTTCCAATCATATCAAACTCTAGATTCACCCTATGCCCTACTTTTAAGGTATGAAATGTAGTGTGTTCATAGGTATAAGGAATTATAGCAACACTGAAGGCATTAATATCGCTGTCAACAACAGTTAAGCTCACACCGTTAATAGTAATTGATCCTTTCTCTATAGTGACGTTTTGCTGTTTTGAATCGTACTCAAATCTATAAGTCCAGCTTCCCTTGTGTTCATCGGCCAAAATACAAGTTGCCGTTTGGTCTACATGTCCCTGTACAATATGTCCGTCTAACCTAGAATTGATTTGGGCGCCGCGTTCCAAGTTGAGCTTATGACCTATTTTCATATCGCCAAGATTTGTTTTTTGAAGGGTTTCATGAATTGCTGTAACGCGATAAACATGGTTTGATTTATCTAAGGAGACTACTGTAAGACATACACCGTTGTGAGCAACGCTCTGATCGATTTTCAACTCGTTTGCCAGTTTTGCCTTGATATCAAAATGAAAATTGGATTGCTCTTGTTGAATGTTTATAATTTCACCTATTTCTTCAATGATTCCTGTAAACATATTGCAGATTTATTTAACTATCTTTGTATTGCAAATTTAGCTGAAAAAAAATCCTTTTGCTCGTTATAGTGCAAATTATTAGATTTATTTAGATAA
>CAYMXD010000200.1:0-5120 GCA_964394095.1 uncultured Mesohalobacter sp.
GCCATACTTTCTCATGAGGTCAGTAAGAGGTATAAGGATGAAGGCTTGCCGGAGGATACATTGTACTTCAAGTTCGCAGGTTCTGCCGGACAGAGTTTTGGTGCATTTTTAGCTAGAGGTATTACATTTGAAGTTAGAGGTGAATCTAATGATTATTTTGGAAAAGGAATGTCTGGTGGAAAGTTGATAATTTATCCCCCTGAAGACTCACCTTTTAAACCCGACCAAAACATCCTTATTGGCAATGTGGCTTTTTATGGTGCGACTTCTGGCGAAGCTTACATCAATGGTATGGCCGGTGAACGTTTTGGCGTAAGAAACTCAGGGGTTCATGCAGTTGTAGAAGGTGTTGGGGATCACGCTTGCGAATATATGACCGGCGGGCGAGTTGTCGTCTTGGGTGATACGGGATATAATTTTGCAGCCGGAATGAGTGGTGGAATTGCTTATGTTTTTGATGAAAACCAAAATTTCAAAGAGAGATGCAATGTCAATATGGTTGGACTAGAAACACCTTCAGATGAAAATTTTGAGGAGTTAAAACAATTGATTAGCAAACACTTCAATTATACTAATAGCGAAAAAGCCAAACGCATTTTAAAGGATTTTGAACATTATAAAATGAAATTCGTAAAAGTGATACCTCACGAATTCAAAAGAATATTAGAAGAGAAAGCAAAACAAAAACAAAACGAAAAAATAGTTGCATAATGGGACAACATGATGGATTTATGAAATATGACAGGGAACTGCCAAAAGCCAGACCTGCAAAAGAACGCATTAAAGATTATAAGGAAATTTATAAAGATTTTCCAGAGGATAAAACCAAAACACAGGCCGCCAGATGTATGGATTGCGGTATTCCATTTTGTCACTCGGGTTGTCCTTTAGGAAATATTATTCCGGAATTTAATGAAGCGGTTCATAACGATAACTGGGAAGAAGCGACATCTATATTGTATTCTACCAATAACTTTCCCGAATTTACAGGACGTATTTGCCCTGCTCCATGTGAGGCGAGTTGTGTGTTAGGCATCAATAAACCGCCCGTAGCTATTGAACACATTGAAAAAACAATTGCTGAAAAAGCCCACGAATTAGGTTTTATAGGAGTGAAACCACCCAAAAACAGAACAAATAAAAAAGTTGCTGTAATTGGTTCTGGTCCAGCTGGATTAGCAGCAGCCGATCAATTAAATAAAGCTGGACACTGGGTTACTGTATTTGAACGGGAAAATGATATTGGTGGTCTGCTGAGATACGGCATACCAGATTTTAAGCTTGAAAAATGGGTCATAGATCGAAGAACCCAAATTATGGATGATGAAGGTGTACGGTTTAAAGTCAATGCAGAGGTCGGAAAAAACATTAACCCCGACATGCTTAAAGAGGATTTTGATGCCATAGTAGTTTGTACAGGATCTACGGTTCCTAGAGATTTGCCTATCCCTGGTAGAACTTTTGAAGGTATACATTTTGCAATGGATTTTCTGACGCATCAAAATAAAGAAATATCAGGCTATAGTGTGAGCCAAAAAATATCAGCAAAAGATAAGAATGTTGTCGTTATTGGTGGTGGCGACACGGGTTCTGATTGTATCGGGACGTCTCATAGACAAGGAGCTTCTACAGTGTTGCAGCTAGAGCTCATGCCAAAACCTCCAAATTCTAGGACAGAAGTAGACCCTTGGCCCAACTGGCCTATGACCCTTAGAACTTCATCTTCTCACGAAGAAGGTGGAGAACGCCAATGGGGTGTCTTAACCAAAGCCTTTATTGGTGATGAAAATGGTAAATTAACCCATATAAAGCTAGTAGACATTGAATGGATTACCAATGCAGGACGTCAAGAAATGAATGAAATTGAAGGAACAGAACGACTCATCCCGTGCGAATTGGCATTATTAGCCATAGGCTTTAAACAACCCGAAGATGGCTTGCTGAAAACCTTAGAAATTGAACAAAACGAAACAGGAACAGTTAAAGCAAAGTCTTATAAAACTTCAGACCCATCAATATTTGCTGCCGGAGACGCCAGACGCGGGCAATCGCTTGTAGTATGGGCTATATCAGAAGGTCGAGAAGCCGCCAGAGAAGTAGACAAATATTTGACGGGAACTACAGAATTACCTTCTAAAAATGATTCTTATATGAACATTGAAATTTAGTTGAAATCTGCTACAAAATCGTATTTTCGTGTTTTGAAATATAAAACATGATAAAAGCTAATCATATTCACAAACATTACGGCGAATTACAGGTGCTTAGTGATGTTTCGATTGCTATAAAACCCGCTGAAGTTGTCTCTGTTGTAGGCTCTTCCGGCGCCGGTAAAACAACACTTTTACAAATTATTGGGACGCTTGAAAAAGCAGATATGAATTCTGATACACGTATAGAAATTAATGGTGTTGATGTAACCGCTTTAAAGCAAAAAGCACTCTCAAAATTCAGGAATAAGCATATTGGGTTTATATTTCAATTTCACCAGCTTTTGCCGGAATTTACTGCTTTAGAGAATGTATGTATTCCCGCTTTCATAAATAGAACCTCTGAGGCAGAAGCCACCAAGCGAGCCAAAGAGCTTTTAAACTTCTTGAGTATTTCACATCGTATGAATCACAAACCTTCAGAATTGAGTGGTGGCGAACAACAACGGGTAGCAGTAGCAAGAGCCTTAATCAATAATCCGGATGTGATTTTAGCTGATGAACCTTCAGGTAATCTAGACTCTGAAACCGCTAAACAACTGCATGATTTGTTTTTTAGACTACGAGACGAATTCAAACAGACTTTTGTCATTGTTACCCACAATAAAGACTTAGCCGATATGGCAGATCGAAAATTGGAAATGAAAGACGGTAAAATTCTGAGTTAATATGAACAAAGCTGAACTCAAAATCTTTTTAGATGAAAAAGCTGATTTTTACAACACACCTGATTTTATAAAAGAAGACCCGATATCCATACCACATCAATTCAACACAAAACAAGACATAGAAATTACCGGTTTTCTTATGGCTACGATAGCCTGGGGAAACCGTAAAAGTATATTGAATAGTGGCGATAAACTCCTAAAAATACTCCATTATCAGCCTCATGATTTTATTGTTAACCACTCTGAAAAGGATTTAAAAGCTTGTCAAGGTTTTGTACATCGAACATTTAATGACTTGGATTTAATGTATTTTATTCAGGCTTTAAAAGCTATTTATGACCAATACGAAAGTCTCGAAGATGTATTTGTAAAACAAAAATCCAGTAACAATTTACAAACTGCTATATCTAAATTTAAACAACACTTTTTAAGTTTTGGAGCCCCAAAACGTACTTATAAACACATCAGTGACCCATCGAAAAATTCTGCAGCAAAGCGAATAAATATGATGTTACGTTGGTTTGTACGTCGGGATGAGAAAGGGGTGGATTTTGGCATTTGGAATAAAATATCACCCTCTGAGCTATCCTGTCCTTTGGATGTACATTCCGGACGAGTTGCCAGAAGCTTGAAATTGTTGAAGCGCAAACAAAACGATGCGAAAGCGGTGAAAGAATTGGACAAAAACCTAAGAAAACTTGACCCTAAGGATCCTGTAAAATATGATTTTGCGCTTTTTGGTCTTGGAGTTTATGAAAGGTTTTAAATCTTTGAAATATGTTCTAAAATTGTTTTGATTTATTCCGAGATAAGCACTTTAAGTTATCAACTTATACCAATTTAAATAAAAAAGAAATTTACCAAAGATTTTTAGAATTAAATTTTAACAGATAAAATATTTCAATCCAATTCTATTTTGTTAAATTTAACAAAATTACTTTAATGAAAAATTTAATTATCGTCTTTAGTTTAATTTTAATTTTGTCATCTTGTAGTTCCACGACTCTGGGTGTTGTTGTCACAAACTCAGATTTTAAGAGGATTACAATAAGTGAAAAACCGCCACAAGATGTTACAAATACCAAACAATTAACAAGCTTAAATAATTATGACTTTAGAGCTGTTTCCATTTCACCAGCAGGAGTGTATAGTGTCATATCTTTGTTTAAGCCTAGTAATTTTAAGACGCGTTTAGAAATTTACAATTCTATAAATGGTGATTTGATAAAGTCATTTAGCAGTAATGATTTAAAAAACCTGATAGAAAATAATTCTTCTGCAGAATATCCCAGTAGTATGGAAACATTTATTACGTTTTCGGTAAGGTGGCAAACCAATAAGAATGTCATATTGGAGGTTCAGCCTGTAGCAACAGGAACGGAATTAACACCTCAAAATGTGACTATGGTTTATAATTTACAAACCAAAACAGTTTTAAGCATTGACTATTATGGCAGAGGTGACAGCTCACCTGTTTCTTCTGGAACTTTTAATCAAAAAGGCATTTACAATTTCGAAGTTAGTAATGGAAACTTAATCATAGATGGAAATATTATTCAAAACGCACCTTCATCTATCAAACATGCTGATATTTCAACGATAAAGAAATAGATATTTTTTTAGTATTAAAATTGTATAATGGATAATTCAATTGAGCATGAGCCACTTTGTTTTATCTTTCATCACATTGGTAAGGGTTTCTAAATTCAAAAGAACCTCTCTCATGCTCTATTGACATATTTGTTGGATTTAAAACTGTAATGTATTTGGAGGTTGGAATATTTGTTGAAATATACTATGATATACTTTAGTTTTTGACTTTATTTCAATGCATCCACAAAATTGATTATTTTCATGTTTATGGTATCTGTATAAGGTGTTCTGAAAATCTCAATCGCCTCAATACAGGTTAAAATACTGAAGTGGTTTGAAGCTAAAAAATAAGATATTAAAACTCTAAATACCACAAATCTGAAATAAAGTGGGTAGAGGGTAGTTGGTAGAGGGTAGTTTTGGTATGTAGTAATTAGTCGGTAGTCCCTGAATGGTCGCCGACCATATTCCAATTCAAATAACATTTAGCTTTAAAAATTACAATTCAGGAGAAAAATCTCAAATTTACAAACAATTGAAAATCATAAATTTAAGGCAAGTGTTATATGAAAGTCCCTGAATAGTCGTTGACCGTATTCCAATTCACATAACATGCAAAGAAAATATCAAAATTAAAAATTGAACTCTA
>CAYMXD010000201.1:0-5109 GCA_964394095.1 uncultured Mesohalobacter sp.
GTTTGATGTGTGACGGTAGATGGTAGTTTTGGTAAGTAGTAATTAGTCGGTAGTCGTTAGTCGGTAGAGAGTATAGGGTAGTTTTGGTAAGTAAATAGTTAACAATTTATAACCCGCAACTCGGAATCAAAAACATAAACGCAACACTAATGAAATCTGGAATCTGGAATCTGAAACCCGGCATGAGCGGAATATTCTCTGCGCTACGACCCGGAACGAGAAGTTAGATATTAGATATTAGATGTTAGATGTTAGATGTTAGATATTAGATGTTAGAAGTTTGAAGTTAGAAGTTAGAAGTTAGATGTTAGAAGTTTGATATGAGAAGTTAGATGTTTGAAGTTTGAAGTTTGAAGTTTGAAGCTATTAATAATTCCGGATTCCTGGCGCCGCCCTGTCTTTGCCGAAGGGTTTCTTTCGGGTTCTTGGTTTTTGATTCAAGATTCCGAATTCTAGGTTCTAGGTTTATGGTTTGGCGTAGTTAAGAATTCTATTCTCTTTTGATTTGTGCTCAGTTTCTTATTTCTTGCTTCAAGTGATGTTTCAAAATATATAAACTATAAAAATTGATAAACTCTATTATAGAATTTTTAATTGCTTCAATTTTGCTGACGATTTCTCCGGGACCGGATATTATTTATGTTTTGGTTATCGGAATTCGAAAAGGCTTTAAGGATGCGTTTTTGTTAAGCTTTGGGCTTGTCTCCGGTATAATTATTCATACAAGTTTGGTTGCCTTTGGGATATCCACTATTATAAAAACTTCGCCGATTGTGTTTCTAGGTATCAAACTTTTGGGAGCAATGTATTTGCTGTATCTGGCTTATAAGGTCTATAAAGCTCCTGCTGAAATTCAAATCGATCTGTCGCCTGCTGAAAAGTCAAAGAAACGATTCTTTATGCAAGGCTTTTGGATGAATGTCCTCAACCCGAAAGTCACTTTATTTTTCATGGCATTTCTACCTGCATTTCTATGGGATAAAGAAAATGGACAAGTCTTTCAATTTTATGTACTTGGAATCCTTTTTATGTTGCAAGCTTTAGTAATTTTCGGATTTGTGGCATTGTTGGCAGGCAGATTTTATAAGGTGTTGACCAAGTATCCAAAATCTTCAGCAATTTTAAAGTATCTTCAAATTTTTGTGTTTATTTTTATTGCGTTATATATCATTTTAACTCATGACTATTGAAGAATTTAGAGAATTTTGTCTAAGTAAGCCCGGAAGTTCTGAATCTTTCCCGTTTGATGATGACGTCTTGGTGTTTAAGGTTTTAAATAAGATATTTGCGCTTACTTCACTAAAGAAATGGGAGTCCGGAGATCATAGTATAAACCTGAAATGTGACCCTGATAAAGCCATAAAACTTCGGGAAAAATATTCTAATGATGTTTCACCTGGCTACCATATGCATAAAAAACATTGGAACACAATTGTTATTGAAAACACCGAGCTATCCGAAAGGTATATTCGCTATCTGATTAATCACAGTTATGAACTTGTAGTCAGTAAACTCCCTAAAAAAGACAGAGAAAAGCTAAAATGTATGAGTTAACGCAGTTCTGCTTGTAATTTTGTTTCAAACTGTTTTTGAAGTTTTGCCATAAGCTTATCTACTTGTTTGTCTGTTAAGGTCTTATACTGATCTCTAAATATAAAACTTACTGCATAACTTTTCTTCCCTTCAGGTAAATTTTTTCCTTCATAAACATCGAATAGATTAACCTGCTGAAGAAGTTTCCTATCAACTTTATAGGCTATGTCTTCAATCTCTTTAAAGCTGATATGTTCATCTAGCAATAATGCAAAATCTCTTCTAACTTCTGGAAATTTTGGTATTTCTTGTGATGTAAATTTGTGCTGCGAACTCTCCTGAAGCAATGCATCCCAATCTATGTCTGCGAACATAACGTCTTCAGAAACATCAAACTTCTGTGTAACTTTAGTAGATAATCGACCAAGTTTAATGCATTGTTTTTTATTGATTTGATAAGATATGGCTTCGGTAAAAACATCAGTTTTTAAAGCTTTAGTTTGGTAATTTAAACCCAATTTGTTCAAAATACTTTCTAAAATCCCTTTAGAGTAAAAGAAATCTACTTTTTTAGAAGGATTTACCCAGCTTTCATGAGTTCTGTTTCCGACTATAAAAATAGAAAGGTGCTTATTTTCTACAATTTTATTATTCTTTTTGCAATACGTCTTCCCAAATTCAAAAAACTTCAAGTTTTCGTTTTTTCGGTTTAGGTTAAAGCTGATGTTTTCCAGTCCTGAAAACAGTAAGCTTTGTCTCATCACAGATAAATCTTTACTTAAAGGGTTTAATATGTTTATGTTTTGTTCTTCAAGAATTTCATTGGTGAGATGAGAAAAGTCTGATGTAAGAGAATTGGCCATAGTTTCGTAAAAGCCCATTGAAACCAGCATGTTGGCTATAATGTTTTGAACTTTATAATCTTCAAATTTTGAAGAATTAGCCACAGACACATTAAACTTGTTATCCAGTTTAATATGGTTATACCCATAAACTCTAAGGATTTCTTCTATAACATCTACTTCGCGTTTTACATCTACACGATAAGGCGGTATTGTGAGTCCCATCCCGCTTTCTGACACGTTATTCACTTTAATGTCTAATGAGGTCAGTATCGATTTAATGATGCCTTTATCTATCTCTTCGCCAACTAAAGAGTTTATTTTTTCAAATGTGAGAAAGACCTGTCTATCTTCAAATTTTTTAGGGTAAAAGTCATCAATATCACTACTGACTTTAGCTTCTGCAATTTCACAAATTAAAATTGCAGCACGCCTTAAAGCCTCTTCTGTCAAATATGGGTCTATGCCGCGCTCAAATCTAAACGATGCATCTGTATTTATAGCATGCCTTTTGGCAGTTTTTCTAATGCTAACCGGGTCGAAATAAGCACTTTCTAAAAATATATTCCTAGTATTTTCAGTAATTCCAGAGTTTTCACCACCCAATACACCTGCTATACAAAGTGGTTTTTCTGTATCGCAAATCATCAAATCTTCATCTGATAATTTGCGTTCTACACCGTCTAAAGTTGTAAATTTTGTATCTTTTTTTAGTGTCTGAACTATAATTTTTGATTCCTTGATTTTATCTGCATCAAAAGCATGAAGAGGTTGCCCAAGCTCGTGCATGACATAATTTGTAATATCTACTATGTTGTTTTTAGGCTTTATTCCTATAGCGCGAAGTCTGTTTTGCAACCAGTCGGGAGAAGTGGACACACTGACATCAGAGATGGTAACACCGCAATATCTAGGAGCTAAATTAGAACTGTTGACCTCTATTTTTACGCGTTTAGACCTGTCTTCGATATGAAAACTACTAGTCGAAGGAGTGTTCATCGCTATTGATTGACCTTGCTGAATGATTCCTGCTCTTAAATCTCTGGCTACACCAAGATGACTCATGGCATCGGCTCGGTTTGGGGTGAGCCCAATTTCAAAAACCTCATCGCTTTCTACAGGAAATATTTCCTTTAAAGCTTGCCCTGCTTTAAATGCCCCTTCCAAAACCATGATGCCGTCGTGAGATTCGCCAAGACCAATTTCGTCTTCGGCACATATCATCCCAAAACTAACTTCACCTCTTATTTTGCCTTTTTTAATTTTGAGTGGCTCGCCATCTATATTGTATAGTGTACTCCCAACTTTAGCAACCGGCACCCACTGATCTTTATCGACATTAGGAGCCCCACAAACAATCTGTACAGGCTCTTTCTCTCCAATATCTACTTTAGTTAATTTAAGTCGGTCCGCATTTGGATGCTTTTTACATTCTAAGACTTTCCCAACCACAATACCATCAAGGCTCCCTTTTACAGATTCGAAAGATTCTATACCTTCGACTTCTAGACCTAAATCTGTCAAAAGATGTTCAACTTTGTCTGACGGCCAATCTATATCTATAAAATCTTTTAACCAGTTGTAAGATATTTTCATATAAATTTTTTTCTACTAGCTTTTTATTAAAATTTGAAATAAGGATATCAAGCTAACTTAATTTACAAATTGAACTTGCAAATATAAGAAAACAAGCGCATGCAAATGATGTATATTGTTTAATATTGTATGGAATTAAAAATGCTATTATGAAGATTTATACAACTTTTATTCTTTTAGTGCTCTGTCTTATCGGGTGTCAACCTGACAAGGAAAAGCTAAATGCCCAAAAAATAGTTGATTTAGCTATTGAAGTTTCAGGTAAAGATAAATTTAGAAGTGCTGATATCAGCTTTAATTTTAGAAATAGAAAATATCTAAGTAAGGGAAACTGCGGGAATTTTGTGTACACCAGAATACAAAAGGACTCTGTTGGTAAGATTAAAGACGTTTATAACTCACAGAAAAAATTAAGCCGGTATATAAACGATTCTTTAATTACATTAGCAGACTCTACATCAAACAAATACGCTGAATCTATAAACTCTGTCATGTATTTTGTTCAATTGCCGTATCGACTTAATGATAATGCTGTAAACAAAACTTATAAAGGCTTAGATAGCATAAAAGGAAAAGCATACCACAAAATTGCTGTTGATTTTAATCAGGAAGGTGGCGGAACTGATTACGAAGACAAATACATGTATTGGTTTAGCGCTGAAGATTTTAAATTGGATTATTTAGCTTACTCTTTTACAGTTAATGACGGTGGGATAAGGTTTAGAGAAGCTTATAATGCCAGAACTATTGAAGGAATACGCTTTGTGGATTATAAAAATTACAAACCAAAATCTAAGGATACAAAATTGGATGAGATTTCAAAAGCCATTGAGAATGAAGAGCTTGAACTCCTGTCTGAAATTGTGAATAAGAATATTAAGGTAGAATCTTTAGATAAAAATTGTAATTGATATAGACATTTGTATATATTTTTTGTACATTTGTCTTGTATATGAAATGATGCCTTATGGAAACTTACAAAACAAACCCAAAACTGCCACTTCTTAATGATGCCGTTGCAGAATACATCACCCAAAGCTCAAGCACCGGTGTAGATCAGAATAGTTTTTCTTTTGCAGAGTTTATCAATGATAAAATTTTAGTTATAAAATCTATAAGAAGAGGTATATCCTTCAAG